>JAQVRW010000107.1 GCA_028700875.1 Candidatus Zixiibacteriota bacterium
CTGATATTCGGGTAATGGATCGAAGATCATCTTCCCGATCAATACGGAATCGTGCGGGCTTGCGTCGATAACACGCTTATGATGATAACACAGAACCGGATGATTTATGTCGGAATCGGAGCAGGCGGTTATTCCCGTGCCGAAAACGCAAAACACTCCTATTATCACCGCATATGATTTGAGCATTATTGTTGCCAACCGGTTTTCATGGGCGCAACTTCTACCGGTTTACGGCCGTAATTCATGACCTTATCGAACCCCTCACTGTTGTATGATTTCCATTCCTTCCGAATTGCCGGCAATCCGCTGACCCAGGCAACCCGCGGATCCATTTGTTGTTGAATCAGCCACCGTTTCGAATCATTCCATTTGCCCGCGCGATCGTATCTTCCCTTATCTGAAGGAGTTTGGTCAGTAATAAAAAGCAATGTCATATCCCGGTCATATCCGATGTAAAGAGGCAAATAGGTGCCGATTTCATCCAGTTCGGGGTAACCGATAGGCCCGTCGCTTTTGCCATAGTCGGGGTTGAAAGTCTGGAAATGCAGAGACACTCGCGAAATACCCGATTGAGTGACTCGATACCAAAGAGAGAACTCGATGGTATCCCGGGGTGATACCGGATGAATTACGCTGGGTGATACGTCCTTTATGATAACGTCCTCGCTTCGGTTCACCTGAAACCCAATTCCAGCATCGAATTGAAAATAGGGCGAAACCCGGCAGGTAATTTTACGGTATCCGGAATCATCCGGTTGCGTATAGACAATCCCTTCAATGGCAAACCGTGGAAGGGCTGGACGGCCCGTTGGATTCGGGCCGGCCAAGTCTGCCTGGAACTTAGGATCACGGAAAAACAGCAATGATTCGGCCATTACCTCCGGCAGAGGCCCGAGAAACGTGGCATACGGTTGATTCGTCGCGGGGGAATTCATGGCGGTGGTTTGGCCATTGGGGCCCAGCACAAACGCAGTCCGCAAACTGGCCCGCGAAATCTCGCGGGGAACGAGCGAATCACCCTCCGGAAACATAACCGGCTCGCCGGCATACAATCGAAGATCAACAATCCCAACCGTAAGCGGAGTGATGGTCAATTCCGCCCGAACCGTATCGCCCTTATGAATCGGCGCGTGCCAAACAGGGAGCGGGCGCGAAAGCTGGTAATTCCACACGGGCCCCTCAACCCGCAGATTCAGGTTTTTGGTTATTTCCCGGTCACAATACCATTCGACCAGCACCTTCGATGGTTTCTGATATTCGGGTAATGGATCGAAGATCATCTTCCCGATCAATACGGAATCGTGCGGGCTTGCGTCGATAACACGCTTATGATGATAACACAGAACCGGATGATTTATGTCGGAATCGGAGCAGGCGATGGTGCTTGCGCCGATGATGCAAAACGCCCCTATTATCGCTACTAATGTCCTGACCATCACTCAACCTCCCCGGTTTTGATTCCCGCTTTGTCCGGACAGCAAGGCGCCGGGCCATGTCTGAATATATAGGCGATAACATATACTGCGTCACCCACGCTTATTCTGCCGTCGCAGGTGGCGTCCGCCGCATCGAGATTCGGCGGGATTGGACCACCCTTGAAGATATAATTCACAACATAGACGGCGTCGCCCACATTTATGACCCAGTCGCCGTTGGCGTCCCCGCAAACGTACTCTCCACAATATATCAATTGACTCACATCCACCTTATTTTGCGACAGCAGTTGACAGAAACGTGCAATCCGGGTTGCTCCATCCGCATCGCCGGCCATGGCGTCGGACATGTGGCGATTCGCGTACTGGAGAATGGAAATAGGATCATATGTTGCCCCCATCGCTGAGTAGATATCCGTAAAACTCTCCCGCAAGGGATCGCCGTCATCGCCGCCGTACGGGGAATACGTGTCATACAAATCATAAAGGACTGTGGCCACGGCGCCTTCCTCATTCTGCCCCTCTCCCGTAATGTAATCATCCAGCCAGTCATTGTGCTCTATATTATTTGAATCCAAACATGCGAAATCGAATCTACCGCACTCCTGGCTTATAAAAGTCCACGCGTTCGTCGATGGCACAATGGCTTGCAAAAACCCGGCCGAACCTTCGATAAACGCACAAATTTCATATTCCGGGAACATACCCGGACCATGAATGCCGCATCCGGGGTGTTCCGCGCCCATTTCCTCAACCATGTCATAATAGACCGCGTGCGCCAACTCGTGCATGACCCTCCGATCATAATATAGGCTCGTGTCGATGTTTTTGCCAAGCCTGATCAACGGGATTCCACCTTCACCTCCAAAACAGTTGTATTGGTTTCCGATACTAAATTGAAGATACGGCAGGGCGTAGGGATGCCCAAGGCGACCGGAAATGAAGGAATTGAAATCTTCGATACCGAAAATCCCATTGGCCCCAGTGTTAAAAATGGTATCCTTGGTTCGATCTCTACTGTACCAATACGGCGCAAACACGATTGGTGAACTGAAGTAGGCTGGTTCGTTATAATCGCCAGATTCCATATAGGCTGGATTGCTTGTGCTGCTATCGTATACCATCGCAAATGATTGCTTGTCCAAATAGGCGGAAAGGTAGAAGTAATCACGCAATATGCTATAGGGCGTCCAAAATTCGAAATAGCCGGGTTGAGAACCCTGTTGGCGGGTAATCGCCTCATAACTATACGGACCGGGAAACACATGCGCATAAACCGGCATCCCATTAATGCCCCGACTAACATCGGCACCGGCATTCCAGTCAAAACCTTGCAGGTGTCCGTTAATATGATGTGCCCAACCAATTTGCGCGACCAAGGAGCAGTTGTTCTGTTCATTGGTTTCGTGAAACAGGTTTGCGGGATCGACACGCGCAAGAATGTTCCATATCTTGCTACAGGCGCTGTATGGCGCCTTTATCGTGTCCGGACATGAGGTAGTAAGGCTGTATTCCCCGCCGAGATATACGGTGTCCTGAAAACAGGAGTATTGAAGACCGGTGGTACTGTCACATTGAATGTCCTTCCCGGCGTACACCGAGAAAGACACTGGATAGGCGTATTCATACTCACATTCGCATGAAGGGATAAAATACTGGGACTGGTCGATATCTTCATACGGGATAGGGGCTTCGCCGACATCATCGATTACGAAGTATACGCTGGCCCCGGTATCCGGGTGTGCATCTTCGACATGCGGGATTATGTCAAAGCGGGATACCTGCAAATCGTAATCCGGCGAATCATGGGTAATCATGACTCGGATCTGCTGATCGTCCCACGGCCCGCAACCATAGGTGACAATTATGACGAAATACCAGTCCAACGCGGGGAGTGTCGTGTTGAGATTGATTCCCGGCGCCCCTCCTTCGCTACTGGCGATCGGTTCCCCAGCCCAATAATTATATACTGTCATGGCACAGTAGACACTATTGGAATCTATCTTGTCTATTCCAATCCACAGTGATCCACTATCGGCAAAAAAATAATAGTATCGGTACACCGCATATCCAGATAAGCCGGTCAGTATGGCACGGCGGCTCGAATAGGGCATCGACTCGATGCGCCAATTCTTCAAGATTAATCTTGTTTGGATGCTCGGCGACCTCAGCGGAGACCATAGTTGAAGTCACTGATAAAGCGATAATGATCAGCAATGATGAGAATACCCTTGTAGAGCAAGAATGAAAGCACATCGGTTACCCTCCTTGCCGTTCGATATTTACGGATGCGGAATCCCGATGCGATACCAACGTATCTCTATTTGCCGCCCATTGGACTACTTCTCATAGTGCCAAGTTATTTATACATAATTGGAAATATTTTGTCAAATCCTTTTTCGTTATTTTTTGCAGGCTTCGCCCCATTCTTCTTAAAGGTCGTATCCTCGATAACTTCCTCTTTTTACGTTATGCAGCCCACTTGGTGGCTACTTGATGATCACCAGCTTGCCGAGTTGGTCGCCGAACTCCGAGGATACCTGCCATAAATAAATGCCGCTGGTTATCGCCTGCGTGTTCCGCGAAATGAGGTCCCAGGTTTCCTGCTGCGATCCGGCGCCGCCGTCGGGACGATCATGCTTGATTTCATCCACCAGATCACCGCTTAACGTAAATATCCGAATCGTGCACACTTTGGGCAAATTGGCGAAATGAATCTCACGCGCCCATTCGGCCGCCTCGGTCCGGTCGCGGTTTTCATACCCGACCCGCGCATACCCGCCGTCGCCGCGGTAGGGATTGGGATAGACCATAACCGCAAGCCCCTCGCGCTCCACGGTCGTCGCCGAGGGCAACGGATATTCCTTCACAGCATTGAGCAGGCGTGATGATTCCAGCGGCGGCAGGCCGAATGCAAACGCACCATAGTCGAAGGTGGTCACCGAGAAGTTGTAGGGCACCGAGGACTGCAGGTTGTCGATGCTGTATTCGTATTCGTAATACCGCAGGTATCCGTCATCGGTCGTATCGGCGGGATCATCGGGCGAGGCGCCGGGATAGACGCGATGGATGCCGTCGGGATCGGACAAGTCGGAATAATTCCAATCCTGGGGGACAAAGTAATACGACACCCCTTCGGCGGTGTCGGCGTACTGATGGTTTTCGTCGTCGTACAGCGCCGGGTCGAAATCGGGGTCGTACATCGCTTTCAACCGGTCGCGGGTCACCGGCGTGCCGGACTGGCGATACGTGCGGTAGAAGTCGTCGTATCGATACGCCTGGAAATCATCGATATCGTATGTCGCCAAAAGAGTATAATCCGTCTCGCGGTCGCCCTGGGCAAAATAGACGCGATATCCTTCGAAATCCCGTTGGCCGGTGAACTGGTCGCGGCCGGTTTCGGAGTCCTGCCCGTTCCAGCGCAGCACGACGCTGCCCATCGCGGAGAAGGTTTTCACCACCGGCGCGGGGGGAGGCGAGGCCCCTTTGAAATCGGGCAGGCCGTCGCCGCGATAATAGGTTTTGAAAGAATCGATCGGCACGAGAAAAGCCGGGCCGCTGGTGTCGGGATTGTAGGAGGTCGTGTCCTGCCAGATATAGTTCCAGCAGAAGACGCCGGAATCGAGGTCGCCATCGGTGTCGATCCCGGGGTTGTCGAAAATCCAGGAGGCCCAGCGGGCATTGAGACTGAGATCATCGAAATTGAGCGTCTGGTGGTAATTCTCCGGCTGGAAGGGATCGAATACGGCGGCATAATCACCCGGGGAAACATGGAAGCTGTCCCCGGCCAGATACGCGACCGTAAACGGCGCGGTGTCGCCGGGTTGGATGTCGAACGGCCCGAATGACAACAAATAGCGTGTGTCCTGGCCATCGGCGATATCGACCGCATAATGCGGGTCAGGCGGCGACATGAATCCCTCCGGCGTATGCGAGACGGCCGTGAACAGCTGATCGTAGTCCACCTCCGGGTGGGACATCATGTAGTACTTGTTCCGATCCCCCAGAGGCGTCCCCAGTTGCGCGCCGAAACGACGGAACGGATCCGAGGCCGTGCCGTTCTGACGCGGGCCGAAATCGAGGGCGGTGGTGATATCGGATATCCACCAGTTGAAGTTGTAGCTGAAATCACGATTGGGCGCCCGCAGTACCCGCGTGCCGGTGGCGGCGCGGGTCGAGGTATAATCCCACTTGAGATCAGGCGTCGGGTCGCCGTCATTGTCGGCCACCCAGGCCACGTTGATCGTGTCCATCCATGGGAAATCGCTCGTGTCGCGGTCGAGGCAGATGCCCGACGCCATTTTCACGGTCTGCGCGAAACCGCAGATATCATCGATGAACCCGGTCAGTTCATTCGATTTGTGATACGCAGCGGCATCGACATAGAAACCGAGGAACATATCCCGAATGGGAGTGTCGCCGATGTTGGCGATCTGGTAATCGATGATGACGAAATCCTCGGCGTAAGCATAACTCCAGGCATAACTGCTCTGGGTCACCGAGACATGCAGAGGGATATGCGGCCGGTTGTCAATCGGGTCCTCGCCCGTCCAGCCGGGATTGACCATGGTATCGGTATAGACGCAGATGATATCCTGTTCCGAGACGGCCTCCGGGTCATAGTCGGAATGCGATTTCAAGTTCGACCGCGACCGGATCGCCCCGGATGGCCCGGGGGCGGGAAACAGTTCGGTGACCCCGTACCAACCGTCGTTGCCGACCAACACCAGCGTATCATCGCCGACAACCGCTCCGATCCAGAGGGCGCCGAGGTTGAGGTATTCGATGTTCGAGTGGATAGGGTATTCGCAGGACAGGGCTTCCTCGCCGTCGATAATCACGGAGTTATAGTAACCGTTGCCGATCGTGCCAAAATTGGAGACGGTCAGGGAGATTCGCCCGACGTTGTGCACGGCGAATTGCGTATTGGGGGTGCCGTCGGATGTGATTTTGAAGGCCGTATGCGGGGCAACTCCGGCGGGATAGCCAAGGGCCAGGATAGAAGGCGGGGCGCAATAGACCAGCGCGGCGGCCAGAAATGCAGTAGTAAGCCAGGATGTCGCCCTATTCATGTCATGCGCCGCGTAAAATCTCGTTTCCCAAACCCTGTGCCCCCGCCCCCCTGGCACGTCCCGTGATCTACGGCGCAATATACCGCCCGCCGACTATTCCGGCAAGGGAATGAAATTGCCCGGTTGATTTGGGCGAAAACAAACCCGATTTTTCGATCCGTCCGATTGCCGCATGTCGGGCGCAAAACATGTGACTTGTAAGCGCCGGGTACGCATTCTTTTATATTAATCTATTCCTCCGGGCAACACCCCCAAACTTTTGGGGCGTGTTGAAAAAGTCGTTTCTGGCGTGCCGGCAGGGTATACATACTCGCAATCGCGAATGGCTGGCGCGATATCATAATATAATGGAATAACTTACCCCACCGCAAGCGGCGGGGCACCAATGCGTCGACCAAGACCCTTCGCTTCGCTCAGGGTGACATTGGACGGCTCAGGGTGACATTGGACGGTGACGGTGAAGGATTCGCCACACCCTCCGGCAATTACGGTGCGTCGGGGCGAGAACGATTGGCGAGGTCTTCCATCATGTCCAATTGAATCTGCTGAATCTCCAGAAGACGCTGCCAGGACTGGTTGATCATCTGATCGAGCTTGATATGAAGCTGGCGGATTTCGATCTCCGCTTTCAGGTTGACCTGGTAGTCGTGTTCGGCGCGCAGGCGGTCTTTTTCCTCCTGCCGGTTCTGGCTCATCATGATAACCGGCGCCTGCATGGCGGCAACGCAGGAGAGAACGAGATTGAGAAGAATGAACGGATAGGGGTCGAACGGCCGGGCCAGAAGGACATAGGAGTTGATGATGATCCAGACCGCCAGGATGGCCATGAAGATGATGATGAATCGCCAGCTTCCCCCGAAAGCCGCGATTCTATCGGACAACCTGTCCCCGAACGTCAGCGCCTTAGCATACTCAGCATCGACATTCCGAGCCAAAACGCCCTGGTCCTTCAGGCTGTCGATGACCGCTTCTTCCAGCGTAGTCAGACCCCCGCGCTGAGTCTTCAACGCCCCCTCCACGTAATCCATGCGGAACCGGTTGAGACAGGACTGGCAGATGAGATGATTTTCGTCCCAGTCCGGATGCTCCTGCCGAATGAGTTCTCCCACCGGACCATGGACCAACACGGCCGGCCGGCCCTCTCCGGCCGGTTTGCTCAGGTCGCAGATGGGGCAAACAAAAGTCGGGGTTGGAGTATTTTTGGTCATATTCGCCTCTGCTCTCCCGATTCCAATCGAAGTCGACAGCGTATAGCCGCAGACGACGCTTGAAAGAACAGCCTCTTACTTATTTCCGTCCCGCCCTGATGGCGCCATCGATTTTCACCACCCGGCCCTCGGCATTGGTGTACTCGCCGGAAAATGACCCATAATAGTTGCCGTGCTTCAGGGAGTCCAGGGCCAGTTCGGCGGAGCGACACTCGAACAGGTTATTCCCTTCGGTGTACATGCCGCCCCCGACGACCTCGCAGATGCTGTGAAAACCGGCGTCATACCGCTTGAGCTCCGGATTGAGCGGCAGGACCATATATATCCGCGCCGTCTTTGTCAGGTCCATGGTAGCCACGCTTCCCTGGTTCTCCTCCCGCACTATGGATCGGCCCTCGATATACAAGACGGTGTTGTCGCCCGAGGTCAGAGAATATTTCCCCTGTTCGACGGTGAAGGATCGTCCCATCTGACAATATGACTCGGTGGTGGTGAAGCGAAGGGGGGCAGGGTGGGATTCATCGGTGAGATTGAAATAGGTCTTCTTGCAGCCGCCGACCAGGAGCACACAGGCCGCCAGGACGGCAGCCGCAACCATCATGTTTGACCACGCTTTCATAGGAGCATCCCATACATGCGATATTTTTTATAGAGGGGGGCTCCCAGGTGCTCGCTGGCCCGCACCATCGGGAGATTATCCTCCAATATCCAACTCATCTCCCCCCACTGGTAACCCCTGGCCGGGCCGTTGTTGAACGTTTCTATATACATCAGGGTGTCGATACCCCGTTTCTGATATTCCGGGAGAATCCCCAGAGTAATGATACGGACGGAATCGATGACCTTCTTGACTTTTGCATACCACAATATTTTAAGCAACCCGGTGGGAAACAGCCGGCCGTTGGTATACTTGAGAACCTGGTTGAAATTCGGCAAGGCCAGGGAGAAGCCGACCGGCCGGCCGTCGACCTCGGCGATATAGACCATTTCGGGATCGACGATCTGCTTCATGCCCTTGCCCATCTCCCGGAATTCATCGTCCGACATCGGAACAAAACCCCAGTTGTGCGACCAGGCGGCATTGTACACCTGCTTAATCAGAGACACTTCCTCG
>JAQVRW010000108.1 GCA_028700875.1 Candidatus Zixiibacteriota bacterium
AATCGGCCGGGTCGGCGATGCTGGTGCCGATGATCACCTACGGCAAGACGACCGGATTGTTGGTGGCCGAGTCCCCCCGTCAGGGGGCGTTCGAGGAACGGGATGAGCGGTTCCTGTCGGTGCTGGCGCGGTCGGCGGCCATGGCGATGGAAAACGCCATCCTGCACCGCAAAACCGAAGAACTGACCATCATCGACGACCTGACCGGGATCTACAACTATCGCTATTTCTCGGATAAGATAAAGGAAGAGAAGAAGCGTGCGGTCCGTTACAATCAGCCGTTGTCGCTGATCATGCTGGATATCGACTGGTTCAAAAAGTTCAACGACAATTACGGCCACGAAGTCGGCAATCGGGTTCTGGTCGGGCTGGTCGGGGTGATCAAGCGAACCATCCGCGATGTCGATATTCTCTGCCGGTACGGCGGCGAGGAATTCATCGTCATCCTGCCCAACACGATCGAGCGGGAAACGCACAAGATCGCCGAACGGATTCGCAGCGAGGTGGAAGCGGCCGAGTTCGGCGGCGGCGACGGTATACCGAGGTTGCGCGTGACCGTGTCGGTCGGCGTCAGCAGTTATCCCGAAAACGGCCTCGATCACGAAGAACTGATCAATGCCGTCGACCAGGCGATGTACCGGGCCAAGGGGTCCGGCAAGAACACCGTCTGCACCGTTTGATTACCTCTGAAAATATGCTATATTGGCCGGCATGGAAGCGGTCCGACAACATCCCGGACGGTTCTTCATCGTTTCCTTTCCGGAAGCGATTCCCTCCGACCGAACCCTGAGATTCATCCTGGATAACCATATCGGCGGGCTGATTCTTTTCGCCGAACATTGCCGCGACCCGAAAAGTCTGAAAAGCTGGCTCGGTGATTTTGTCCGATCTCTGGGGTATCCTCTCATCGTTGCGGTCGACCAGGAGGGAGGCCGGGTCTGCCGTTTCGATGCCGGGTTTCCGTCGCTCGATTCACCCCGAAATTACGGGAAAGATGGCCGAGTGGACAAGTACCGGGATGACTTGTCCCGGGTTTGCGAACGGCTGCAGGAAATCGGCGTCAATCTGAATCTGGTTCCCACCGTGGATCTGTTTGACCGTGGCGATGGACACGTCCTCGACAGCCGGGCTTTTTCGGATGACCCCGGGGTTGTTGCCGAATTTGCCCGCGCGACGATAGCCGTGCATCATCGGTTCGGCCTGTTGACCTGCGCCAAACATTTCCCCGGTCTGGGGCGAAGCGCCGGCGACCCGCATCAGATACTGTCCACGGCCGATTTGACCGAAGCGGACTTCCGAGAGAAAGAACTGGTTCCGTTCCGCGACGCAATCGAGGCCGGGGTCGATTCCGTGATGGTGACCCACCTGGCCGCGCCCAAAGTGGATGATGTCCCGGCCATCATATCGCGAAAGATGATTGCCGGATGGTTGAAAGAATCGCTGTCGTTTGACGGACCGGTAATTACCGATGATCTGCTGATGACCGGGGCACAACAGGCCGCGCCGCTTCCGCTGACCGCGGTTAAGTGCTTTGAAGCCGGGGCGGATCTGCTTCTGTTCGGACGGGACTTGGATGCGGCCTCGCAGGCGTTTGATCGATTCGCCGCCGATTGGCAGGCCGGTCGACTCGATCACGTCCGGATGGAAGACGGCGGCTGCAGGGTGGGCCGTTTTATCGAAAAGATCGCTGGCGGGAAAACGTGCCTATGAGTCGTCAGTTAGAATTTCCCCGCCCCAGAGGGGCGGGGTACCCCGGCTCCGGGGGGAATACCCAATTCTTGCCGGACATGGCCGATGTTTTCCACCTCACCCAGGCATGGGGTACATCGGTCGAAAAGATCGCTGTTGGCTCATAGAAACAGGGAAGATTTACGCCGCTTGCCGGGCGGGATACGAATTTCAGGGAGGTAACCAGCGTATGAACCGGTTGTCGAGTCTTGCCGCTGCAAAAACGCTCACGATTCTGGGGATCAATTCCGGGACCTCGGCCGATGGCGTCGACCTGGCGGTCATCCGCATGGATATAAAGGGGAAGACGCCGAAAGTCACCGTCGTCGACGGGGCCATGGCGCCGTTTCCCCGGCCGGTCAAGGCCGAAGTGGAAAAGCTTATCGGCGACACGGAGATCGAGTTGCCCCGGCTGATGCGTTCCCATGTCACGTTCGGGCGGCATCTGGGGCGGATGGCCTCACGCTTTTTGACTCAACGCAAGATGACGGTCGACCTGATAGCCTCGCACGGCCAGACAATTGGCCATTATCCCGGACACGAAAAGACGCTTGGTCTTCAGGTGGGGGCGACGATGCAACTAGGGGACGGCAACGCCCTCTCAGTCGAAACCGCGTTGCCGGTCGTGTCGGATTTTCGGATGGCCGATATCGCGTCGGGGGGTGAAGGGGCGCCGTTGACGCCGTTTGTCAATCAGCTTTTGTTTGGATCGAAAACCAAAAGCCGGATCGTGATCAATATCGGCGGGATCGCCAATTTCAGCTATCACCCGGCCGGAGGATCGGCCGATGATGTGCGGGGCGGCGATTGTGGGCCGGGCAACACTCTCTCCGATCTGGCTATGCGGCTATTGTATCATAAGCCATACGATCGCGACGGCCGAATGGCCCGCACGGGATCAATCCGGAAGGAAATGATTGCCCTTATCGAGAAGGCCAACACTCGCCGGGGCCGGTCGGCCGGCCGGGAACAGTTCGATGTCGAGCTGTTCGCTCATCTGGTTTTCGCCAACCGTCGCCGCAGAGGAATCAACGCCGATATAGTCGCTTCCATCATGGAAGCGACCGCGAAACTGATTCATCGGTCGCTTAAGCCTTATTTGTCTGACAAACGCCTTGAGGCGGTCTATCTGACCGGCGGCGGGAGGAAAAACAGGTACTTGTCCGAACGATTGCAGGAATACCTCGCCCCCTGTCGGGTACTGTCCATAGAAACGCTGGGATTCGACGGCGACTTGTTGGAAGCGGTCAGTTTTGCCGTGCTGGGCGGGTGTTTCGTGATGGGGATGCCATCAACCCTGCCGCGTGTCACCGGGGCGCAGGGCGCGATGGTTTCGGGGAAATTGTCGCTTCCGCCCTCGGGAAAACCGGCAAAACCAAGCTGTCGATGATCTAAACAATGTATCCAATCGGCCGATATATGGACAAAGTGTCGAGAATATGAAAAACCATTCTCATAAGATAAAATCATATATAGCCCGGTTGTCGACGGCGGCATTGCTGACCGCCCTGCTGTGGGGCTGCGGACGGGTGCCGCCGGTAACCGAAGTGCCCCCCTCCAGTCGTTTGCCGTTCGTAGGCGTCCTCTTGGACAACACGGCCACCAAGCATGATGTTTCCTCGGTCGATGACGGTGAGCTTTCGGCCGACTGTTACAAGGATGAGAAACATCTGGTCTATTTCTCGCGCAAAGAGTTGATCGTCAAGGGTGAGGGAAAGAAGCTGGCTCTGTACAACGGCGACGGATACACGCTGGATTATGATATCGACCGGATTTTGATCTCGCCGCGCGGCAAGGAAAGGATCCTGTCTTATGACGGGAAGAAGTATCGCGGCCTTTTGGAAATGACTTCCTCATCGGGCCAGATCAAGATGGTCAACCTGGTGTATGTCGAAGATTATCTCAAGGGGGTCGTGGCGCTGGAGATCGGCCCCTGCCAGGAAGACCAAATCGAGGCGGTCAAGGCGCAGGCGATCGCCGCCCGCACCTATGCCATGGCGCATCTGGGACAGTTCGGACCCGAGGCGGGGTATGATCTCAAGTCGGATGTTACCGATCAAGTCTATGGCGGCGTGGCGGCCGAATACGAACTGGTCAGCCGGGCGGTTGAGGCGACGGTCGGCGAAGTGGCCGTGTATCACGACAAGATGATCAACGCCTATTACCATTCCACCTGCGGCGGGACAACCGATGATATCGAAGATGTCTGGGATAAGGACGCCCAGCCGTATCTGGTCAGCGTCAGCGACGACGGCGCCTGCAGCATCTCCAAGTATTTCACGTGGCGGGAGAAATTCACCGCCGACCAGATCGTGTTGCGGTTGAACCAGTACCTGACCCAGGAGCGCGGGGACCAGGTGAACGTCGGCAAACTGACCGATATCCGCGTCGGGGCGCGCACGCCGGGAGGACGGGTGGCTTCGGTCATCTTCGAGACAACATCGGGGCATTATATTTTCAAAAAGGAAAAGGTCCGCTGGGTGATCAAGCAGAGCGAGACGCCCGAGGCAATCCTGCGGTCGGCCAGGTTCAACCTCGAGATCAAGAAGAATGGCGCCGGGGATATCAGCGAGGTGACGTTTGTCGGCGGCGGTTGGGGGCACGGCGTCGGCATGTGCCAGATGGGAGCCAAGGGATTATCGCAGCGGGGTGTCACCTGCGACTCGATCATCGCGCTGTATTATCAGGGCACGCAGTTGAAGAAGCTGTACTAGGTTCCATTGGTAATAAGACTTGAGAGGGCGGCAAAGGGCCGCCTTTTTTTTATCCCTGCAAACCATAATGTGATTCCGCAAATATGGAAAGCGGTCGATATTCCGGTGCCTGCCAACGGGTAAACCGGCCGGAAAGGGGTTTGCAAATTCCCTTTGCCGGAGGGCCGGATTTGAAGTATATTTCCGGGTTGCCCGGCTGGGAAGGGAAGCGAGAGAATCGGGGGAAGAAAAAGAACAGAGAGTGACTGACCATGAATGAATCGCCGTTTCTGTATATAAAAGGGGCGCGGGAACATAACCTCAAGAATATCACCGTCAAGATCCCGCGCAACAAGATGACCGTGATCACCGGCCTGTCGGGATCGGGGAGGTCCTCGCTGGCCTTCGATACCATCTACGCCGAGGGACAACGGCGGTATGTCGAGTCGCTGTCGGCGTATGCCCGTCAGTTTCTGGGGCTGATGGAAAAACCGGATGTCGACTTTATCGAAGGATTATCTCCGGCGATCTCCATCGAACAGCGGACCTCGGCCAAGAACCCCCGGTCAACGGTCGGGACGGTCACCGAAATCTATGATTACCTGCGGCTGCTCTATGCCCGGATCGGCGTCCCGCACTGTTTCGTCTGCGGCAAACCGATCACGCAACAATCGGCCAGCCAGATTGTGGAATCGCTGATGTCCTTCCCCGAAGGCACCCGCGCGGTCATCCTGGCCCCGCTGGTGCGCGGCCGCAAGGGGGAACATAGAGATATAATCGACGAGGCCCGCCGCCAGGGATTCGTCCGTCTGCGGGTGGACGGCTCCACCTACGAGGTCGAAGAGAAGATCACTCTCGACAAGAATAAGAAGCATACCATCGAGGCGGTGGTGGATCGGCTGGTGATCAAGCCGCAGGCCGGGCGACGGATGGCCGATTCGATCGAGACTGCGTTAAAGGTGGCGCAGGGGACGGTGATTATCGAGGCCAACGGGAAGGAATACCTCTTCTCCGAGCAATACGCCTGTTTGGACTGCAATATTTCCTATGAAGAGCCGGCGCCGAGGCTGTTCTCGTTCAATTCCCCTTTCGGGGCCTGTCCCTCCTGCAGCGGCCTCGGCAGCGAAATGAAAGTCGACCCGGCGCTGGTCGTGCCGGACCGTTCGAAATCCATTCTGGAAGGGGCGATCGTGCCGTGGGCTTCGGATACCGCCAACTGGTACCGGTACATGCTGCGAGGATTGGCCGATCATTACAAATTCAAGCTTTCCACGCCGTTCGAGAAATTATCAAAGACGGTACAGGAAGTGATTTTTTTCGGCACCGGGAAGGAAAAGGTCCGTTTCCAGTACGAGCATGTCAGCCGCGGCGGATCGGGCGAATACGAGACCCGTTTTGAAGGCGTGGTGCCGCATCTCACGAGGCGGTATCGGCAGACCGAATCCGAGGCGATACGGTCGTGGATCGAGAATTTCATGTCGATATCTCCCTGCCCCGAATGCAACGGCACCCGGCTCAAGAAGGAAGCCTTATCGGTTTTGGTGGACGATATCAATATCCATGAGTTGACCGAGATGTCGATCAAGGAGGCCAAGAAATTTTTCGACCGCCTGAAATTGACCAGGACGCAGGAACTGATTGCCCGCCAGATTCTCAAGGAAGTGCGGGAACGACTTGGATTTTTGATTAATGTGGGCCTCGATTACCTGACGTTGTCGCGCCCAGCGGCCACTCTATCCGGTGGGGAGGCACAACGGATTCGTTTGGCGACTCAGATAGGGTCGCGGCTGGTGGGGGTATTGTATATTCTCGATGAACCCTCGATCGGCCTGCATCAGCGGGACAATCATCGCCTCCTGGCCACGCTCATGGAACTGCGCGATCTGGGCAATACCGTGCTGGTGGTGGAGCATGACCGCGACACGATCATGGCCGCCGACTACGTGCTCGATTTGGGACCCGGCGCCGGAGTCAAGGGGGGCGAGGTGGTCGCGGCCGGCAAACCGGCGCAGATAAAGAAATGCCCGCAGTCGCTGACCGGGCAATATCTCTCCGGCAAGAGGAGTATCCCGGTTCCCACGACCCGTCGGCCGGGGAACGGTAAGACATTGGTCTTGGGCAAGGCCACCGGCAACAACCTGCGCAACGTGACCGTGAGCATCCCGCTGGGACTGTTCATCTGCATCACCGGCGTTTCCGGTTCCGGCAAATCGACGCTTATCAACGAAACGCTCTATCGTATCCTGTCGCGGCATTTTTACAACGCCAAGACCGCGCCGCTGCCGTACGGTTCGATCAAGGGTCTGGAACACGTGGACAAGGTGATCGATATCGACCAGTCGCCGATCGGCCGCACGCCTCGGTCGAACCCTGCTACCTACACCGGGACATTCACCCCCATCCGCGACCTGTTCGCCAGCCTGCCCGAGGCGAAGGCGCGCGGGTATCAGCCGGGCCGGTTCTCGTTCAACGTCAAGGGGGGGCGATGCGAGGCCTGCCAGGGGGACGGCATCATCAAGATCGAGATGCATTTCCTGCCCGACGTCTATGTTCCCTGCGAGGTTTGCAAGGGGAAGCGGTATAACAAGGAAACGCTCGATGTCACCTATAAAGGGAAGAACATCTCCGATGTGCTGGACATGACCGTGGACGAGGGGATGGAATTTTTTGCCAATGTCCCGACCATTCGCCGTAAGCTGGCGACATTGGTCAGCGTCGGGCTGGGGTATATCTGTCTGGGTCAGCAGGCGACGACATTGTCGGGCGGCGAGGCCCAGCGAGTAAAGCTGTCCACGGAACTCTCCAAGACGGCGACCGGCAAGACGCTGTATATTCTCGATGAGCCGACCACGGGATTACATTTCGAGGATATCCGGATGCTTCTGAGCGTTCTGCAGGAGTTGGTCGACCGAGGGAACACGGTGCTGGTGATCGAGCATAACCTCGATGTCATCAAGGCGGCGGATCATATTATCGATTTGGGACCGGAGGGGGGCGACGAGGGCGGGTTGATTATCGCCGCCGGGACGCCGGAGGAAGTCGCCCGCGAGCCGAAATCATATACCGGGCAATTTTTGAGGAAGGAATTCGCGGCGGCATCGAGCGCCAATCGGTCGAACGGGCAATAGTTATTTGGCGGGTAGCGCACCCCTACAGGGGGGGCGAAAATGCGTGGATACCCGGCGGATATGGACATCTGCTGGGTGCAGAACCATTTTAAAAGGCCGAGGGAGGCATTTTGAAGAAAATGCTTTTAACCGTAGCCGGGCACCAGATACAAATAAACAGCTTCAACGCCGAATTGGATGCCAATTTTAAGAATCTATATGCAGCGTATTTCGGGTCAGGAACCTGTGAATGGGACAAGTTGAATATGGCTGCAAAATGCTTCTTTCAGCAAAACTGGGGCAGGCGAGAGTTTAATAAGGCTCACGACGACTATTTTGGGAATTTTATCCCAATTTGGGAACAGTTCTTTCTGAGTCGGCGATTTAGCGAAGCAGAGAACATATGGAGACAGGCTTTGACACCAGCGCTAGAATTGGTTGGCGAAATGGGTTGCGATGGAATTCATAAAGGCACCCCATATTACTTTTCCGGTATGACAGCAATAATCAGGGGCAATTTGGAGCAAGGGTTCCTTCTAATGCACCAGGCATATGAGGAAGACAGAGCCACCTTTGACACGAAAATCCCCAATAATCCCGCCCTCGCGTTCGTGACTCTTGATTTTGGAAATGAAAGGCAAGCGTTCCGGGATTGGGTATTAGATCATGCGCGGTTCCTTGAAAGTTCCATAAATGCATATGTTGCCTTGTACAACCGCGAATTCTCGCTTGACTCGTTTCGGCGACATTTCTTGTCCCCCGAAGACAATATAGAGAGGGCAATATATTTTGTCTACATCCTGGCGCGAATCAAAACCCTTTGGGAAATACGCGAACAACCTGGCCGGGTTCTAAGAAGCGATTTTGCTGGTGAACTTGTTATGGATGTACTTTTCGGTTTGATTCGAGGCATTGAGGATTCCATAGTCAATCGCAATCCAAACAATAGCAATGGCATGTATGGCGCACAGGTAAAATATCTTGCAGAGAGCGCCGGATGTTCCTTCTCTACATCCCTAACGGGCATTTATGATTTTAAAGAGAAGGATCTGGATGATTTTTTAACCGAGCGTTTGGCGATTCATCGGGGCAACATCGTACAAGACAAACAAACAGATATTTTGATTACGTACGCAATTAGAAATAATGCCGGGCATATGATAGTGCCCTCAAAAATTGTCCGCGACTATTTTGAGACAATAATTCAGGCTTGTCTGAATGTGA
>JAQVRW010000109.1 GCA_028700875.1 Candidatus Zixiibacteriota bacterium
TTGGTCGTCGGCCTGCTGGTCTTTTTCCGGTCGCGCAAGTAGCGGCCGTTCATGTGGAGTAATCATCATGCACGAATATCATGAGGTCAATCGCAAGCATTGGAACCAGCGCACGGAGGCGCATTTCAAGCATCCCCATTATCGGGTGAGGGAATTTCTTGACGGGCAGACGACGCTGCATCAGCTGGAGTTGTCGGAGGTGGGTGACGTGCGCGGGAAGTCGCTGTTGCATTTGCAATGCCATTTCGGATTAGACACATTGTCGTGGGCGCGGTTGGGAGCGAAAGTGACGGGAGTCGATATCTCCGATCGGTCGATCGAACGGGCCAATGAATTAGCCACCAAGGCGAACCTGCAAGCGCGGTTCATCCGGAGCGATATTTTCGATGTGCGCGATGTGTTGAAGGGACAGTTTGATATCGTTTTCGCATCGTATGGCGTCAAATGGTGGATATCGGATATCGACCGCTGGGCGGAGATTGTGGCCGGATATGTGAAAAAGGGCGGCTTTTTCTATTTGGCTGAGTTTCATCCCGTTCTGTCGATGTTAGGCGGCAATAAGGATATCATCGAGCCGTATTTTCATCAACCGGAGGCCGAGCGATATACCAACGAGAAGGACTACTGCGACGAGAATCTGGTTATCGAGGAAGAATATGGCTGGCGGTGGACATTGGGGGATATCGTGACGGCGCTGATCAAGGCCGGTTTGACTATTGAGTTTCTGCACGAATTTCCATATTGCATCTGTGACTCCTGGCGGACATTCGTCAAAGAAGGCGACTTCTGGTACTATCCCGATTTGAAAAAGGACGTGCCGCTGATGTATTCGGTGAAGGCAAGCAAATAACCTTAGATATAAACAAATCCCGGGGATTCGAAAATCTCCGGGATTATAACAAATGTCTTCTCTTCGGTGATAAATATTGTCAACGATGCATCACGTTCCCATTTGCCAGCTGGCGAGGTATTTCTTCTGCTCGGGAGTCAGCTTGTCGATTGTGATGTCCATCGAGGCCAGCTTCATCGCGGCAATTTTATCATCGATGACGGTCGGGATGACATGGACGTTTTTCGATAACGGTTTTTTAAGCTTCACGAGATACTCTGCCCCCAGCGCCTGATTGGCAAACGACATATCCATCACGACCGCCGGGTGACCCTCGGCCGCGGCGAGATTGATCAGGCGTCCCTCGGCCAGGATATGCACCCGTCGGCCGTTCTTGAGGGTGTATTCCTCGACATACGGCCGCACGGTGCGGACGGATTTGCTGATCTTCTTAAGGCCATCGAGATCCAGCTCGACGTTGAAATGGCCGGAGTTGCAGACGATGGCGCCGTCTTTCATCCTGGCGAAATGTTCGGGGCGGATGACGTTGATGTCGCCGGTGAGGGTGACGAAAACATCCCCGGTCGGGACGGCCTTGGCCATGGACATGACGCGGAAACCGTCCATGGCGGCTTCGATCCCCTTGACCGGGTCGACCTCGGTGACGATGACATGGGCGCCCATTCCGGCGGCGCGGACGGCGAAGCCGCGACCGCACCAGCCGTATCCGGCGACGACGACGGTGGAGCCGGCCACGAGATGATTGGTGGCGCGGATGATGCCGTCGAGAGTGGACTGCCCGGTGCCGTAGCGGTTGTCGAAGAAATGCTTGGTCTTGGAGTCGTTGACGGCGATGATGGGATAGGCCAGCGCGCCGTCGTGGGCCATCGCCCGCAGGCGGATCACGCCGGTCGTGGTCTCCTCCGTCCCGGCCATGACGCCGGGCAGAAGCTCGCGCCGTTCGGAATGAAGCGTGGAAACGAGGTCGGCGCCGTCATCCATGGTCAACTGCGGTTTGAAATCGAGCGCCTGGTGGATGTGACGATAATAGGTCTTCTTGTCTTCGCCGTTGATGGCGAAGACGGAGATGCCGTAGTCTTTGACCAACGAGGCGGCGACGTCATCCTGCGTGGAGAGGGGATTGGAGGCGCAGAGGGCCACGGTCGCGCCGCCGGCTTTGAGCGTGCGCACGAGGTTGGCGGTTTCGGTCGTGACGTGCAAACAGGCGGCCAGGGTGTAGCCGGCCAGCGGTTTTTCTTTGGCGAAACGCTGCCGGATGATGTTCAGCACCGGCATGTGGCTGTCGGCCCATTCGATGCGGTTTTTGCCATCGGCCGCTTTGGCGATGTCCCTGATATCATATTTCAACATAAACCGGTTATCCTCTCTCCTGTTTGATCATCCGTGTTCAACGCGTTTGCGCCTTAGGCGTCTTTGGCCAGGTCCTTGGCTTTGTCGGTTTTCTCCCAGGTGAATTCGCTGATTTCACGCCCGAAATGGCCATAGGCGGCGGTCTTGCGGTAAATCGGCCGCAGGAGGTCGAGCGATTCGATGATTCCGCGCGGGGTCAGGGCAAAATGTTTGCGGATCAGTTCGACGATACGGCTTTCCTCGACCTTGTTGGTTTGGTCGGCCCAGACCATGATCGAAACCGGTTCGGGCACGCCGATGGCATAGGCCAGTTGCAGGGAGCATTTGTCGGCCAGCCCGGAGGCGACGACGTTCTTGGCGATATAGCGGGCCATGTAGGAGGCCGAGCGGTCGACCTTGGTCGGGTCTTTGCCGGAAAACGCGCCGCCGCCGTGGGAGGCCATGCCGCCGTAGGTGTCGACGATGATTTTGCGGCCGGTCATGCCGGTATCGGACTGCGGGCCGCCGATGACGAATTTGCCGGTGGGGTTGACGAAGAACTTGGTCTTGTCATCGAGCATCCCGGCGGGAATGATCGGCTTGACGACGGCGTCGATGATTTCCTGCCGAGCCTTTTCGGTGATATGATGCCCGAAGGCATCGAGGATTTCCGGCGAGTGCTGGGCGGCGATGACCACGGTATCGACGCGGGCCGGTTTGCCGTCGATATACTCGACGGTCACCTGCGATTTACCGTCGGGATAGATGTATCCGAGTATCTTTTTCTTGCGGACTTCGGCCAGGCGCATACAGAGTTTGTGGGCCAGCATGATCGGCATGGGCATGAGTTCGGGTGTTTCCCGGCAGGCATACCCGGACATGAGTCCCTGGTCACCGGCGCCGCCGGAATCGACGCCCTGGGCGATATCGGGCGACTGCGAGCCGATGGCGTTCAGGATGGCGCACCCCTCGTTCGAAATCCCCAGATGAGCGTCGGTGTACCCGATATCCTTCAGGATACCCCTGACCAGCTTCGGGATTTCGACGTAGCCGTTGGTGGTGATTTCACCGCCGACGACGACCAGACCGACGCTGATGAATGATTCACAGGCCACGCGGCCGTGAATGTCCTGGTCCAGGATGGCATCGAGGACGCCATCGGAAATCTGATCGCAGACTTTGTCCGGATGCCCCTCGGTCACTGATTCCGAGGTAAAAACGAAATTTGCGGATTTCATACTCCACTCTCATCCTGCTTTATGGTGATCAAAAGTGCCTGATTTCGGATGAATCGCCCATGTTGAGGGCGCGCAGGTCGCCATAGACCATGGCGCGATGACCGACCACGGAGTCGGTCAGGAGGGCGTTTTCGACCTCGGCCTCATACCCGACGATAGAATTCTTGATGATGGAATGCCTTACCACGGCCTTGTCGGAGATCGACACGTACGGCCCGATCACCGATTCCTCGACTATCGCGGTCGGGGCGACATAGACGGGCGGAATGATGACGCAGCCGGCGATCGGCTCCTGCGGCGTCATGGTCCCCAGAAGATACTTGTTGGTGGTAATCAACGTCTCCCGTTGGCCGCAATCGTACCAGCCGTCGACCGACGCGGCCCGGAACACGGCGCCGCCGTCGATCATCCCCTGAAGGGCGTCGGTCAATTCGATCTCCCCTTTAGTGCGGATGTCGCGTTCCACCAGCCGGTCGAGATGCTTTTTCAAGAGAAGGGTGTCCACGATATAGTAGAGACCGATGATGGCCAGGTCTGATTTCGGGTGGGTCGGTTTTTCGACGACCGAGACGATCCGGCCGTTTTGGACTTCGGCGATTCCGAATCGTTGGGGGTCATTGACCGGCATGACGGCCAACTGATTATCTTTTTGCGCCACAATCGATTTCAGGTCGGCATCGACGATGGTATCGCCGAGGATGACTAGTACGGGCTCGTTTCCGGCGGTCTCCAGTGCCATATGGACCGCATATCCCAGCCCGAGGAGGTCTTGTTGCTCGACGAAACGAATCGGGTAAGGGAAATGTCCCGGCGCGTATTCTTGAACTTTGTCGCCCATGAAGCCGGTGATGATAATGGTTTCCTGCGGTTCCAGGCAGGCGACACGGTCCAGGATATGTCCCAGGATCGGTTTGCCGGCGACATGAACCAAGGCTTTGGGAAGCGTGTGCGTGTGCGGCCGGAGTCGGGAGCCGACGCCGGCGGCCGGGATGATTACTCTCATATCGTGCTCAAACCTCAGTTAGCGCAATTGGCGTAAATATATGATACGGCCTCGGCCGACGCCACAGGAAATCTTCCTTTTGGGGATAATGCTTTGCCTCTTAACGGGATGATAGACGCTTTGACGTTTCGTCCGGCGGCGGTTCATATCCGGGGAGTGTCGGGATCCTCTCCCCTGCCGGGAATCTAGAATTTCGAGAAATCGGGCTTGCGGCGTTCGAAAAAGGCGTTGAACGCCTCGGAAGCCTCCGGCGACCCGACTCGTTCGATGAGAAGCCGCGCTTCTTCGTAGATGGTGGCCTCGACCATGCGGGCGTTGGTTTTCTTAAGCATCGCCTTGGTCAAACGCACGGAGGCCTGAGGTTTGGCGGCCACTTTTCGGGCTTGTTCGAGAGCATGATTCAGGACCTGGGAGTCATCGAGGACGGCGTTCACCAAGCCGACCTCTTTGGCTTTTTCCGCGGAGAATATCTCTCCCAGAAGCAGGATTTCGGAGGCGCGGCGATGCCCGGCCAGAAGCGGAAGCAGGAAACTGGAACCGGCCTCGGGGCAGAGTCCCAGATTGACGAACGGCAACATGAAGCGAGCGTTGGTCCCGGCATAGGCCAGATCGCAGTGCAGAAGCATGGTTGTGCCGATCCCGACGGCAAGGCCGGAGACGGCGGCGATGATCGGTTTTTCGGCCCGATTGATGGCGGCCATGAACCGAAATACCGGACTGCTTTCGTGCGAGGGAGGATGGTCGAGGAAATCCTGCAGGTCGTTGCCGCTGGTGAAACAGTCTCCGGCGCCGGTGATCAGGATGACTCGGACGGCCGGGTCCTTTTCGGCCTGTTCGACCGCCCCGGTCAGAGCCAAGTACATGGCGATGGTGAGGGCGTTTTTCTTGGCGGGCCGGTTCATGACGATGCGAAATATGCCATCGTGCAAGTCGGAATCGATACGTCCGTCGGTTTCCGGGGAAGGCATGGCTATATCCTCCTGCGTAGTGATCGGCTGTGGACATAATTTACTGCCGGTTGAGGGGACGTGTAAACAACTTTATGAAATGGCGTCTGGAACCCCTTCCCGACGCCCTCGCGTTTGCGGCGCCAACAAAACCATTGACTCGGTCTATTTAACACCCGACGTTACGGCCGAAAGCCTTTCACCGTTTTCAGAGATGGTGATGTATGGTGGCAGTCATTCGATGGACGGCGCGGGTCCTGGCCGTCCTGCTGATCATGCTGTTCGCTACGATGGCGTTCGGCGAAGGCGTCCCCAGCCCGTGGATATTGGATCGGCCTGAAAAGCTCGCTTTCCTGGCTCTCTTCGTCATGCTGGCCGGGCTGGTGAGCGCCCTGCGGTTCGAGGCGGTCGGGGGAATATTAATATTGGCGGGGTATGCCTTCTTCGCCCTGGTCAATCAAGAGCTGATCATCTCCTGGGCTTTCAGCCTGTTTCCGATCGCCGGCATCCTGTTTCTCCTCAGTTGGGCGCTGTCCCGCCGCCGTGCCGTCGAAGAGACAAAGACGGCGTTCCCCCCGGATGCGGGAAGCATCTCTTAGTTGTCGTTCAAGAGCCGCTTCAACCTCGGACTGTCGACTACACGAGACAATATTACGGTACGACTCACCCCACCGTCCGCCATGGGCGGAGCGGGGCATCCCGGCTGTGTTCGGAGGGAATGCAGGTTCTCAGGCATAATCGCTTAAACCCACCCGTTGCCCGCCTTCGGCGGGCTGTGGGTGGGCTACCGGGTTTCATTTATTATGGGGTAGATCGATGCTCTATCATGGGGAAGAACTCCCGGCAGATGTGGACATCTGCCGGGCACAGGGCTGTGGATAGGCTACTGGTTTCCTTCCCCCGTACCACGGGGGTAAGCCTAACCTGTTTTCGCGCTTGCTTTTTGAGAATATTTGGCTATAATAAAAATCTGTTATGTCGATTTCAGAAGACTTCACGGCGTTTAAGGGAAAAATCATCGCCATCGATGGCCCCGCCGGGTCCGGTAAATCCACTACCGCCAAGCTCCTAGCGCAGCGTCTCGGCTTTACCTATCTCGACACCGGAGCCATGTATCGGGCCGTGGCGTTGGCCGCCTTAAAGCAGGGAATCGCGTTTTCCGATTCCGAGAAGGTCGCCAAAATCGCCTCCCAGGTGCATATCGAATTTGCGGCCGACAAGACCCGCGGACAGTTGACCCTTCTGAACGGTGAAGACGTCAGCGAGGCAATTCGGTCACCTGAGGCGACGGCGGGGTCATCGGCTGTCGCGGTCCATCCGGGCGTGCGGCGCGAAATGGTCAAACGCCAGATGGAACTGGGTGGAAAGGGAAACATCGTGGCTGAAGGGCGCGACACGACTTCGGTCGTTTTTCCCCATGCCAACCTGAAGATCTACCTCGTGGCCGACCTAAAAACCCGCGCCCAGAGGCGGTACCTGGAAGCCATCGCCCGGGGAAACCAAACCACCGTGGAAGAGCAGGAACGGCTTCTGGAAGCCCGCGACAAAAACGATACCGGGCGGGCGGCCTCCCCCCTGACCCAGGTTCCCGATGCCATTTTGGTCGATACGTCCGGGCTGACCATCGAGCAACAGGTGGACAAGATTATCGCCCTAGCGCGACAGACGTTTTCGGCGCGGCCATGACCATGCAGAAGCTGATATATTGGACTGTTTGGTCTTTGGCGCGGTCTGTCGTTTGGGTGTTTTTCGGATTGAAAATGTTCAACCGACGGCATGTGCCGGTGACTGGTCCGGTCATCGTGGCCGCCAACCATCAGTCATATCTCGATCCCCCGGTAGTCGCCGTCAGCATCAGCCGCGAGGTCCATTTCTTCGCCAAGGAAGAGCTTTTCCGGATATTCGGCCTCGGCTGGCTGATCGCCACGCTGAATGCCATCCCCGTACGCCGGGGAGTTTATGACCCCCGGTCGATCAAGCGGGTCCTGACGGCTTTGGAGCAAGGCGGGGCATTAGTGCTTTTCCCCGAAGGCACCCGGGGCAATGGAGTCGAGTTTTTGCGGCCCAAGCCCGGCATCGGCCTGATCGCCAGCCACGCGAAAGTTCCCATTGTGCCGGCCTATATCCGTCGCACCGCCCGCTCATGGAAGACGCTCTGGCGGCGGCGCATTTATGTGATTTTCGGAGAGCCGATCACGGCGGAACAGGTCAGCCGGTACCCCGACGACCGGGAGGGATACCAGGCCCTGGCCGATTTCGTGATGGAACGGATCGGCCGGTTGCGGGAGGCGGGCGAGGAGGGTTAGCGACGGGGTTCGTGGAGCGGATTATTCCATCATTAAATGACCGTCGCTCTTGACAATCGAAAATACTGTCGATATACTGCAAGTCGCCTTCGGCTCCGGCCGGAGAGCTTTTCGTAAAGGAGGAACTGTAGCAATGGCTGATGCCGAAAACAAAAAGTTTGTTGATGACGATGAGATTGGAGGTGAGAAGGCAAGACTGAGCAAGTCCAAGATCTCGCGGGCCAAGAAGACCAAAACGGTCAAATCCAAACTGGTCAAATCCAAAGACATCGGAACCGAAGCAGCCATCGAGGATGACGCCCCAACTGCCGAACGGGTTATCACGGCGCGGCGCAAACGAATCGCCGAAAAGGCGGTCGGCCGCATGCAGGCCGAAGCTCCGGTCATCGAGGCCGTTCAGAGCCTGAAGCTGACGGAACTGGAAGCCGCCGAATATCTGCCCGAAGAGTATACCGAGATGGTAGCGATGTACGACGGGACCATCAAGGATATCAAGGAAGGCGAGATCGTCGCGGGGACGGTCATCGGGATCACCCGCGAGGACATCATCGTTGATGTCGGGTTCAAATCCGAGGGTATCATTCCCATCAGCGAGTTCACCGGCGAGGTCAATATCAAGGTCGGCGACCGCATCGACGTCTACCTGGAAGCGGTGGAAGATCAGAACGGTCAACTGGTGCTGTCCAAGCAGAAAGCCGACTTCATGATGGTCTGGGATCATATTCGCGAGGCGCACGACGCCGGCGAGCTGGTTCCGGGCAAGATCAAACGGCGCATCAAAGGCGGCGTGGTCGTGGATGTCATGGGCGTGGATGCGTTCCTGCCCGGCTCCCAGATCGCCTTGCGCCAGGTGCCCGATTTCGACGCCCTCATCGGTCAGACCATGAGCGTCAAGATTATCAAGCTGAACAAGACCCGGCGCAACATCGTGGTTTCCCGCCGCGTGGTTCTGGAAGAAGAGCGG
>JAQVRW010000110.1 GCA_028700875.1 Candidatus Zixiibacteriota bacterium
CGGATAAACTCGACCGGCGACCGTTCGAGAAGAACGGCGAGGTTCTTGACCAGCGTGGCTCCGCCGAATACCCCGGCCAGGGTTCCGATAAAGGTGATGCCAACCTGGATGGTGGCCAGGAATCGGACCGGTTGTTGCAGGAGTTTACGGGTGAGGATTGCCCGGCGGTCGCCTTTGCGGGCCCAGTTCTTGATACGGCTTTTTCGGGCGGCGATCAGCGCAAACTCGGACGCGGCGAAGAAACCGTTGGCCAATACAAGGGCGATGATCGCGAGCAGTTCTATTATTCCGTTATCCATAGTGCGGCCGAACCGATTGTCCGGCCCGGTCGGATCCTTATGCTAGAGGCATGCCGGTCATGGTCAGTGCCTGCAGCCGTTTTATCCGCTCCTGATAGGGCGGGTGAGTCGAAAACAAATTGGCGATTCCCCGTCCGGACAGCGGATTGGCGATAAACAGGTGAGCCGTCGCCGGACGTTGATCGAGGTTCAAGCGCACCGGGGCACGGTGCAGTTTTTCCAGAGCCGAGGCCAGGGCCAGCGGCTTGCCGGAAATCGAGGCGCCGATGCGGTCCGCTTTATATTCCCGTGAGCGCGAGATGGCCGTCTGAACCACGAGCGCCGCCAATGGAGCCACGATGGCTACGGCCAGAAGCACGAGAGGATTGCCTCCGCCCCGTTCATCGGAGCGGCCACCGAAACCGCCGAATATCGCCCCCCATCGGGCCATCGTCGCCAGTATGCCGATAGCGCCGGCGATGGTGGCTACGACCGATCCCAAGAGGATATCCCGGTTCCTGACGTGAGCCAGTTCGTGGCCGATGACCCCCTCCAACTCATCGCCGGACAGGATCCCCAGTATCCCCTCGGTGACCGCCACGGCCGCATGGTCCTTGTTGCGCCCGGTGGCGAAGGCGTTGGGCGCCTGGGTCGGGATGATATAAACTTTCGGCATCGGGAGATTCGCCCGCTGGGTCGTCATGCGGACGATCCGAATCAACTTGCCGTCGGCCTGCTCCGTGGCTGGCCGGGCGCGGTACATGGCCAGAACGATTTTATCCGAAAACCAATACGAGGCGAAATTCATAACGACGGCGAGACCGAAGGCGATAATCATTCCCTGCCGGCCGCCCAGTAGATAGCCGACGGCGACAAACAGTCCCGTCAGAACGAGTAACAGAAAAGTGACTTTCAAGGCATTCATGCTCATTCCTTCCACCGCTAATTTGCAGGCCCTCCCTGAGCCTGTCAAGCACTATTCGTACCACCGGAACGAGCTAAAGATTCAAAAGTTCTTCTTCGCTGCCGCGACACGGCCCACGCATGATCACTCGCCATAGTAAAAGGAACTGAAAAGCAGATAAAAAAGCGGCCGGTCGAGATATGTTTCGACCGGCCGCGGATTGTCGCCATTGCTTGCTATCGACTCAATTTTCTGCGTTTGGGACGTCCCCATTGAACCTGTTCATCGTCGTCACCCGATTCCGTCGCGGCAGTCTCACCGGAAGGAAGTTTCTCCTCCTCGTGGACGGCTTCGGCCGGAGGCGGAGCCTCCGTCGGGGCCGACAATTCCTCGGATATGGGTTCGCCCCGATCCAGAGCCTTTTCCTCGCCGTCGCTTTCGACCGGCGCCGGGGAATAATACTCGGATGTGCGTTCCGTCGTCGGGACCTCCGGCGTCGGTTCCCACGCTCCTTCGGTCACCCGTTCAGTTGGCTCGGGGAATTCGGCGCCGCCAAAAACCATCCGATCCAAACGGGCAAAGTCATCCGTTTCGGACGAAGGCGTTTTGTCCATCTCTGAACTCTCACCCTGGTTTTCGACGACTTCTTCGGCGGCTTCCAGTTTGACTGGGGCGGCCAGTTCTTCCAGAATCTTCTCCGGGAATTTGGGGACTTCGAATTCCGGTCTCGGTTCCGGAATGGGCGTCTCACCGAACTCTTTCAACGGTTCTTTGGCGGTCGTGCGAGCCGCGTCCTTTTCGCCCTCACGCGGAATACCCCGGCCGGGCCGTTCCCGGCGATGCATCTTGCGGTCGAACGGCTGGCGCTGTTGTCTTTCGGGCCGCTCGGCACGATCAGGGCGTTCGGCGCGATCCGGACGCTCGATGCGTTCGGGGCGTTTTTCGATCCCTGACTCAGGAACCGGCCCCGCCGTCGGTTTGTACTCGTCGCGACGTTCCGAATCGCGGAAATCACGATCCCGGTGATCCTGCCGCGGAGGACGCGGGCCGCGCCGGTCGTCATGCCTTCTTTCCGGGCCGATCTGGCGCCGCGTGGCCGAGGGTTGAACCGTCTCGGGCCGTTTTCCCGTCGTCGGACCGCGATCGCCGCCGCGCACCGGGGTCTCTAACCCCTTTTTGCGGCCGGCAAAATCCTGCCGACGAAGCGGAATCTTGAATCTGGGGAATCGTTGCTGTCTGTCCAGCGACCGAGGCCGCCGATCCACGAGCCCGATCTCGGCGGTCGTTGCCAAAACCGCGGCTCCGATGGCGTTGCCCCACACGTTCACGACCGTGCGGCAGCGATCCAGAAACCACTCCACGCCCAAAAGCATGGCCAGTCCCAGGCCGATGTTTTCCACGGGCATGCCGTTGGCTTGCAAGACCAGAGCCAGGGCCAGAAGCCCTGCCTGGGGTATGCCGGCGACGCCGATAGAAGCCAAAACCGCCGTCACGAAGATGACCAGCTGAGACCACAGGGTCACATCCCAACCCTGGGCTTGCATAACAAAAACGGCGGCGGCGCCGATGAACAGCGCGGTGCCGTTGAAGTTGATGGCCGACCCAAGCGGCAGCATCAGGGCCGAAGCCCGCTTGTCCACGTCGTTTTTCGATTCGACGCAATCCATCGCCACCGGCAGAGTAGCCGTGGAGGACGCGCTCGCCAGGGCTGTCAACAACGCCGAGGACATCCCGCCCGCGTATTCCACGGGATTCTTACCCCCGAGGAATTTCAGAATCAAGGGCAGGACGATAATGGCGTGGATGCCCAGGCCGACGAGGACCACGAGACATAAACCACTGACAGCCCCCATCTCCGACCAAAACCGTCCGAAACCGCCGACGGCGGCGATTTGTCCCGCCACCAGTCCGAATACTCCCAAGGGAGCGAACCACATGACAAGACGGACCATTTTCATGAGGGCTTCGGTCAACGTCTCGATAATGGCTACCACCGGTTTGCCTTTGGGACCCATGATGGTCAGGACGCTGCCAAACAGCACGGCAAACACGATAATCGGCAGCAGCCGAAATTCAGAGACCGCCGCAATGATATTGGGCGGGAACTGTGCAACCAACCAGTCGAGGAAGGAATAGGAGATCACCTGAGGTCCAGGCATGCCGGCTCTACCGGCGCCGATTCCGGGTTGCAACAAGTCGGCCAACACCATGCCGATAAGAACGGCAACGGCAGTCGTGGCCAGAAAATACACCAAGGTCTTAAGGCCCGTTTTGCCCAACTTGCCCAGGGCGCCGAGATTAACAATGCCCATTACAATGGAGCACAAGACCAATGGTATGGCAACCATCTTCAATGCGTTCAGGAATATGTCTCCCAAAAACTTAACGGGGAGCACTCCATTCCCGAACAGAACTGGGACGGCAATTCCGAGAATCAAACCGATCACAATGGCGACAATCAGGTAGTTTCCTGTTCGATCGTACATAAATCAGAACCATCCTAGTATGAAGTTGACTCGAAAACATAGGGAATCCCTCATTGTATAGCAAGCCCTTTTTGCTCCCTGGAGACATTCGTCAGGGTACCGACCGGGCGAAAAAGGCCAGACACGCGAATGGAACCGACTAACATCTTGCCGGGGAACGACTAAAAGTTATCGCCCCAGCCTCGAACGGAGTTTTAGTCATCGACTCAAGGCAAAAATCGTGTGGCATCCACTATCGGAAGCTCGGATTTAGTCCTCTCTTTTTGACTGTAACCCGGGACCATGTCGATCCGCCCTGGCGGACCCCGGCACGGGGCCGGATCGAACCGGCGCTGGAAATGGATATTGGGGCCACCCCATATCTGTCCGGGCTGCGCCTATACCTTCGGCCCCGTTTGCCGGGTCCGGGGGCGGCAAAATCGCCCCGGGCGGGAACCGGGCGTTTGTTGCCGGCGACGACAGCGATTTCTTTGCCTCAACGTATTGCATTTGCCGTCAACGGGTTACAACGACCGGACAAAATTTGTCCGGACTTTTCCCTGGGCCTGACGGGGGCGGTTCGAATCATACCCCGGTTTGGCATACATCTTGAGACTACCCTCTTTGGATTTTTATGGAAAGGCTATCGACATGAAACGGCGCAAAACCAACGAAGAAGGATTCACGCTGCTGGAGGTGATGACCTCCATGCTGATCATGTCCTTCTCTCTCTTGATGCTGTTGAACATGGCCATGATCGCCCTCGACGGCAATCGCTGGTCATCGCGAACCACGTCCTGCGCCCAGATCATGCAACAGAAGCTCGAAGACCTGCGCAACGTGGTCGATCCTACCTCGGGCGAGGATACGGTCGGGGAATTCTCCCGGTCGTGGACGGTATCCACCGTGAGCACGCATCTTCGCCAGGTGGAAATCACCGCGATGTGGATGTCGCCCGATTCCCTGGTGCAATCAAACCGTATCACCACCCTGATTAAGACGAGCGCCATGTAGGAGGAGCCCATGAAACTGTTATTTAAGTCCAACGTGGGCATGACCTTGATTGAGGTCCTCATCGCGCTTCTGATGACGGGGATCTTGACCGCCGCCATGTTCAAAGTGTACGTCAACCAGCATCATGCCTGGATGATTCAGGACCGGGTGATCGAGATGCAGCAGAATGCCCGGGCGGCGGCCGATGAGCTGTCCCGCCAGTTGCGGATGGCCGGGTACGAACTGCCCAACAATCTCCCGCCCGTCGTGGCCTATAACACCAACCCGGATACGATCGTCATCCATTACCAGTCGGCCGGATGCAGCGCCCCGATCGACAAAGCCATGCCGCAACCGTCGGCCGAGCTTGATTGCACCTCGCCGGGTGCGGACGTCAGCTGCTTTTATATCGGCCAAGAAGCATATATTTTCGACCCCAACGTGGAAAAAGGGGAGTTCTTCGAAATCTCCCACGTCCAGGTGACGCCCGGCAAGATACAGCATAACAAGAGCCCCCTGTCAAAGTGTTATCCCAAGAACTCGGTGATCCTGGCTCTTGACCGAATCAAGTACTACGTCGACCGTGCCGACACGTTGCATCCCAAGTTGATGGTCCAGTTGGGGTCCTTTCCGCCGCAGGTATACGCCGAGGATATCGTGGATCTGCAGTTCACCTATCTGATGAAAAACGGCGACGTCGTGGATGTCCCGCCCATCGCCAAGGACGTCCGCGCCATCGGCATCACCGTTAGGTCGCGGACGCCGCAAAAGGATGTCGAGTTTACGGCCACGCCGTATCGATACGAAACCTATCAGTCCCGGGTCTATCTCCGCAATATGGGGACCTGATTGAGAGGATGGTATGAATAGAGTCTTGCGCAATAACAAGGGAATCGCGCTGTTCATAGCGCTGATGCTGACCCTGATGTTGTCGATTATCGGGCTGGGCATCATCAAATCCTCCAACGACGAGGTCTCGATCGCGGGCAATGAGCTCAACGAGATGAAGTGCTTCTATGTCGCCGAGGCCGGCCTGGACAAGGTGACCTCCCTGATCCAGTCGCAGTACGATACCAATGAACTGCCGCCGACTATCGCCCCCGCCGAAACCACCAGTATCGACGGGATCGCCCTAGCCTATAGCACCGTCCCGCAGGCGTCCGCGCAGAAGACCTTGACCAAAGGGAGTCTGGCGGGTTTGAAGGCGTTCGTGCGGCCGTACAAGATCCAGTCGACGGCCTATGACAGCAGCCACAACACGTCGGTGGTTCTGGAGGAGTGGTTCGAGGTCGCCAGCGTGCCGATCTTCCAGTTCGCGGTTTTCTATGATAATGATCTGGAGATCGCTCCTGGAGCGCACATGGACGTGACCGGACGGGTTCATTCCAACGGCGATCTGTACGTGCAATCGGAGGCCGGCACCGGCATTGATTTCGATTCCTACATAACCGCGTACGGCAGTATTTACCACGGTCGTAAACCGGGATCGGGGTTGAGCACGGCCACCGGGGACGTCAATATCAAGAATATCGACGGCACCTATATGAGCATGCGCCAGGGAAGCGGCTGGCTTGATGCGGCCGACTCATACTGGTACGATACCGCCGCGGCCCGATGGGGCGGGCGGGTCCAGGATAACAGTTTCGGCCAGGAGCGGTTGACCCTGCCACTGGAAAACCCCGACGATCCGCACACGCTGATCGACCGGTATGATGACGGCAGCGGCACGTACAACAACAGCTCGATGGAACTGGATGCCACGCTCAAGATCATCGACGGCGTCGCCCTGTACAACGTCAGCGGCACCACCTGGATCGACGTCACCTCCACCCTGACCACCAGCGGCGCCCTCCTGGAAACGACGTTCTATGACAAACGGGAGGAACAGAACGCCACGGTGTACGATATCGACGTCGCCAAACTCAGCACCTCGGGCTACTTCCCCTCCAACGGCATCGTCTACACCGCCGACGATCGCACCGGTTTTCGGGCGACGCGGTTGTACAACGCCACCGATATCGGCGCCCCCTTTACCCTGGCGTCGGAGAACCCGGTGTACACGAAGGGGAATATCAATACGACGGACAAGCAACCGATGGCTATCATGTGCGACGCGATAACCGTACTGTCCGGCAACTGGAGCGATGCCCCGGCCAAGGCGGCCAGCGCCGACAAGACCCAGCGTCCGGCGACCTCGACCACGATCAATTTTTCCTATATCACCGGGAATAAGAACACCGGCAGCAGCGTTTATAACGGCGGGCTGGAGAACCTCCCTCGCTTTCTGGAAAACTGGTCTACGAGAACGTTGACCTACCGGGGATCGATCGTCAACATGTGGTTGTCGGAGAAAACCAGCGGCATTTGGTCCGGCGCGTACTACAACCCGCCGAGCCGCGATTGGGAGTTCGACACCGATTTGAACGACATCAGCAACCTCCCTCCGGGAACACCCGCGGTGCGGGCCTTCATCCGGTGGGGTTGGAAACAGACCAACGTGGGTTACACGGTCGCGACGATGAACCCGGAAACATAAGCAGGTTCTATCCGGTAGTGAGTATCCCGGCATCAGAAGGCGGGGCCCCCGGCCCCGTCTTTTTTTATGCATCCCCGACATATTCTGACGATCGGTAATGACAAAACCTTGATAATCGCGGCCGTCGACTCTATCTTCCGGCCATGTGGCGCGATTTCCTGAAGATTCCCAATCTGATAACCCTCGGCCGTCTGTTGTTTCTGATTCCGGCGGCGTATTTTTTATCGTTGCCCGGTCCGGCCAATCGTTTACTGAGTCTGTTCTGGCTGGGCCTGGCCGTGGGCAGCGATTATTTCGACGGTTATTTCGCCCGCAAACTCAATCAGATAACTCCGCTGGGGCTGATCCTCGATCCGCTGTCCGACAAGATCATGGCCGCCACTCTCGTCCTGTTGTTGATCTTCCACCGCGCCTTCCCGGTCTGGCTGGCCGCGGTGATCGTCGGCCGCGATCTGCTCATCGCCACCGGCGGCCTGCTGATATGTCGCCGGCTCGGTCATGCGCTTCCCTCCAATCTGGCCGGGAAATACTGTTTTGCCTCCGTGGCTTTTTTGCTCGTGTGTTATATCGGCGAGTTCCCGTTTGGCATTCGACTGTTTACCGGAATCGCCCTCGTCCTGATTCCCTGGTCGCTGATAATCTATAGCCGCGCGTTCCTGCTGATCCTGCGCGGGAAACCGTACACTCCGGTCGGCGACACCCCCTTGTTTCGGGCCATCCGGTATATACTGGTTATCGCGACGGTCGTGATCTGCGGTTTCAAGTTTCTGGAATTTATCGGTTTGGTTTGATTGATTTCGGTTGCCTGCCGGCAAGGGCAATGTAGATTATGGCTATGCTGCGCAAGGATATCATCCCCCCGGTACTGGTCTTCGTCCTGTTTGCGGGACTGTATCTGACCATCACCCTGGTCAACGGCAGCGATTTCCTGTTCCGGCCCGTGTGGGATATCGAACATTACCGCACCATCGCGTTGCGCGGATATGAGGTCTATCCCTGTGATCCGGCCATCCATTACCCCATGGGAGATATCTGCGGCAATGTCGGATGGTTTCCGGCGTGGCCGATCATCCTGAAGATACTATCGCTGGGACAAGTCGATTTCGGGCTCATTTATTTTCCATACCTGTTCGCTTTGGCCGGTTTTGTTTTGCTGTACCGCGTCCTGCTGGATTTGGCCGATCGGAAGGCGGCCCTGATCGGCGTTATCGCTCTGGCCGCCACCCCCGGCGCCTTTTATTACCTGACCGGCTTTCCTTATGCTTTCATTCTTTTCCTGTTCGGCCTCTATCTCTACTATTTCTATCATCCGGAGGCGCGCGGGCGATTCTATATCCTGCCAATTGTCGCTCTGATCTTCTCCCTCTCCTACCCTTCGGCTTTCCTGGCGGCGATCATACCCGTGGTGAGTGTCATCTATCGTTTCCGAGCCGATGATTCCCCCCGGCGGGTCCGGGAGG
>JAQVRW010000111.1 GCA_028700875.1 Candidatus Zixiibacteriota bacterium
GTTCGGTAAGAAATTTGACCACGCCGCGGGCGAAATCATCGCAGCGGGAAATCCCGCCGAAGCGCGCCCCGAAGATCGCCTTGACGTTGGGGTTCTCGTCCAACAGAATCAGCATCCGGGCGATTCGTTCCGGCGACGGCCCGCCGCCCGAGTCCATGAAATTGGCCGGGCGGCCGCCGAAGTAATTGATGAAGTCGTTGCCCATGATGCCGAAACCCGCGCCACCGGGAAACATCCCGATCGTGCCGTCGAGATCGAGGTACGGTATCCCCCATTCGGTCGCCTGTTTCTCGCGCGGGGTCAGCTCCCCTTCCTCGTGGCGTTTCTCAATGCCCATTTCTTTGAGATCGGGATGGCGGAACAAGGCGTCGTCATCGAGCGACATCCGGGCATCGGCCGCCACGAGGCTGCCGTCGGTTAGAACCGCCAGCGGGTTGATTTCGGCCAGTTTGGCATCGTATGATTTGAACAGGTCGAAGAGCGCGGTCATGATTTTCTGGGCGTCTTTGTACTGGGCGCGGTCGAACCCGATCAGCTTGGCCAGGTAGAGGGCGTCGAAGCGGTACAGCGGTTCATCGATATCGAGCACCAAGCGGATGATCTTGTCGGGGTCGCGTTCGGCGGTGACTTCGATATCAATACCGCCGGCGGGGGAACCGATGATGACCAGCTTGTAGTTGGCGCGGTCGATGGTCACGCCAAGGTAGTATTCGGCGGCGATATCGAGTTTTGGTTCAACCAAAAGGCGTTCCACCGGGTAGGAGTTGATTTTCAGACCAAAAAGCCGCGCGGCTGCCGCTTTGGCTTCGTCGGGGGTTTGGGCGATTTGAATCCCACCCGCCTTGCCGCGCCCGCCGGTTAGAACCTGGGATTTGAGGACTACCGGGCCGCCCATTTTGGCGGCGATATCATAGACGGCATCGGGATCGCTCGCCAGGGTTCCATCCGGGACGGGAATGCCGAATTTCCGGAAAAGAAACTTCCCTTCGAACTCATAGAGTCTCATACGCCATACCCCTTGTATATAGTAATCCGGGTCAGGGCCGGGTCGATGACGGTACTAGTGGGATTGTCGGACGCTGGTCGCAAAAGAGTACCAGCCGACAGGCGATATTCCCCGGTTGCCTTTTGCCATAGTCAATCTATGGGGCGATTTGGGCGCGGTCAATAAGAACTTATTCGCCGTCGGCCATAAAAAGAAAAGCGCGGGGACCTCGGATGGCGCCCGCGCTTTCGGTCAGGAGGGTTAGGTTAATATCGGCGTTCAATGCACCGTAATCATTATCCCCCACCGCTCCGGGTCATCGGGCGGCGAGGCGTTGAAATCGGAGTAGGAATGGGAATCATCGGTGATGAAATGGGCGGTATAGGTCCCTTTCTCCAGCGTGATCACATCGATGATCATTCTATTCTTGGCGGCCCCTCCGGCATTGCGGGTCTTGCGATACGTCATTTCCCAGACGGTATCGCCTTCATCGTCTTCGATCCAGCCGTAGTCGTACATGTCGCGATCCTTGCCCTCGCCGACGGCTGTGATCTTGATTTCGGTCGGCTTGGAGAGGGTGAAGTCCTGCTCGACATCCTCGTCGTCGCCCAGCCCGGTCAGGTTGACCAGGATATTGCCGGTGGGAGTAAAATCATCGTGTAGTTTGAAATCGGCCGAAGAAAAGCCTTTGCCGACGCCGAAAATCGAAATCCCGTAGTTGCGGTAATCGAACGGACGAGCCGCGTTCCAGGAGCCATACGCATGGGAATCATCGGTTCGGTAATAGACGATATAGTCGCCGGCGGGGAGTTCGACGATGCCGTCGAAGCGACAGTTTTTGGCGGCGCCTCCGGCGAAATCGGTATTGTCGGAGGTCATCGCCCAGACCTTTTCGGCGTTGTCGGCGTCCATGATCCAGCCATAATCGGCCAGGTCGCTGCCGGTGTAGTTTTTCTCACCCAGGGCCAGGACATGAATCCTGGTCGGTTTGGTCAGAGTAAAGCCCTGTTTTTCAAAAGAGCTGTTGTGCACGCCGGTGATGGCCACTATCGGCTTCTCATTGACCTGTTCGTTAAAGGGGACGACATTCTTGATCTCCTCGGGGCGGGTCGTGGAAATGACCATACCATAGTTGAGAGGATCGCCCGGGGGGGGCGAATTCCAGGCTTCGGGATCATGGCAGTCGTCGGTGACATAATAGGCGATATAGTTGCCCGGAGAAAGCGTGACATGGTCCTTGAAGAGACGATTTTTCCGGGCGCCTTCCGCCCATTCGGTATTCCACTTGTCCATCGACCAGGCTTTTTCACGGGTATCGGCGTTCAGAATCCAGCCGCCATCGACAAACAGATCGTACGATTCGGAGTATTCTCCGATGGCATAGATCGACAAATCGGTCTCGCGGGTAAGAGTGAACCCCTTATGCAGATATTCATCCTTGCTGGGAACGTTGAACTCGGCGATCAACCCCTCCGGCGGACGAAAGGCCGGGACAAACGTAGTCGCCGGGCCATCGGTCTTGACGGCAAAAGTCAGCTCCGCGATGTCTTCCTCGCTGAATAATTTCTTGTTGTCGCCGGATATCTTGATCGCTTCGCCGAGTATTTTGATCAGATCGCCGAGATCATTGACGGAGATATCGCCGCCGCCGGGCATAAAAATATCGGGATCGGCAATATAGTAGTAGACCTCATAGCGTCCCGGTGAAAGGGTCAAATCCGCCTGACATTCATACAGGTCATCGGACATCTTGGAGGGATCGGGACAATCCTCGTTCATCGACCAGACCAGGCTGCGGTCGGAGGCATCGATCAGCCAGCCATAGGCATAAAATTCGGAGCCTTTGGCTGAACCGAGGCCGACGCCGTCGATCTTTACATTTTGTTTGAAGGAGATTTCGAAGCCGCCGGAGGTCAACCCTCCTTTCAGATCATGGAAATCAATGATTCGGTCGCCAGCCTTAACTGCAGTCGCCCCAAGAAGAAAGGCGAGGCAAAAGGCCACTGCCGCAATCAGCGCCCAGATGACCATCTTCGGCATACCAAATCCTCCATCTATTTGTATCCCCGTTCTCTTTACGAATCCCGGCCGTACAAGTTCCGGCCGTAAACGGAAAAGCCCCAAAAAATTCGGGGCTTTTCCGGGTCCAAAACAGGCCTATGAACTGGTCTTGCCGGTGAACCGGAAAGAACCGAGGTGCAGGGCCGGGGCGCGAATACAGCCTACCGAACTCCACCATGATTCCACCAATTCCCGTTCGCGGGATACGGCCACGGCCGTGCCGAAAGCCCGGGTCATCGAATCGGTGAACCGAAGGTTCTTGATTCCGGCGACGATTTCGCCGTTCTCGATCAGGAAGGCGCCGTCGCGGGTCATGCCGGTCAGCACGGCCTTGGGGGTATCGATAAAACCGTTGATGTAATGGAACCGGGTGACCAGGATACCCCGCTTGACCTTCTCGATCATTTTCTCGCGGGGGGTCTTACCGGCGGACATGACGATATTCAACGGCATCGGCCCATCGGCGGTTTCATCGGGGGGAAAGGCATGGCCGGTGGATTTGACGCGATCCTTGAGGGCATAGAAGGAATCATAGACCACCCCCTTGGCCACGCCCTTATCGATGAGCATGACTTTTTTCTTCGGCACGCCCTCCATGTCGAAGGGAAAGGCCATCGCGTGGGAATCATAGGCGTCATCGCTGAGGGTGATGAGCGGCGAAACGATCTTTCGGCCGATCTTGCCGGACAGGAACGAGGTTTTCTCGCGGAAGGGCTTGGCGCCGAAACCGATGTAGTTCATCCATTCCAACAGTTCCGCCACCGCCGCCGGTTCCAGAAGCACCTCGTAATCGCCCGGTTCCACCGACCGGGGGTTCTGAGCGCGGTCGCATTTGTCGACCGCCCGACGGACCAAAAGGTCGAAGTCGATGTCATCGACATGCCGGGACAACCCAGCGGCGTATCCAGACGAGGTATCGGACATGGCAACGATGTTGATGCCGGCGACGCTGATCGGTTGATAGGCGCGCACCCCGTTGGTATTGAGCACGGCGATTTCGCCGCAACTGGTGGCGAAGGCTCCGGCGAGAGTGAATTTCTTGCGCTCCGAAACCTTGATAATTTTCTTGACGATCCGCGCGCGGTCAGCAGGGCTGAACCGGGCGGTTCGGTCGTCGAACGATTCCACGTCCCGGCATTTGGCCGGTTTGGGCAGGCCGGGGAAATGGGGGTTATCGGGTTGGTTGCGGGCAATCTCGTAGGCGTTGTCCAGGACCCGGGCCAGATCGTCCGGGACCAACGAATTGCCGGAGGCGACGCCGATCTTTTTTCCCATAACCAACCGGACGAGAATCCTGGCGTTGTTTTCATAAACGTTTTGATGGATGGCGGAATTAGCGTAGCGAGTAAGGCCCTTTTCTTCGCCGACGAACAGGACTTCGGTGGAATCCCCTTTCGATCGGGCGAGCACCTTTTCCAGGCGCGCAAACAGTTTTTCTTTTCCGATCATTTGCTCACCCCCACTTTGACGTTTCTGAATCGGGCCGGAGACGTCCCGTGGGCTACGTGGGCCGTCTGCATCGGCTCGCCTTTGCCGCAATTCGGCACGCCCCAGACGCGCCAGTAATCGCGGTTACAGATGGCGTCGCAGGAGTTCCAGAATTCCGGGGTGATCCCGGTATAGACCGGGTTTTTCAGCATTGCCCCGATGCGGCCGTTTTTGATTTCCCAGGCGCATTCGACGCCGAACTGGAAGTTGAGCCGCAGGTCGTCGATCGACCAGCTTTTGTTGGTATCCAGAAGGATGCCGTCTTTGGTGTCGGCGATCAGGTCGGACGGAGTCCAAGTCCCCGGTTCGAGATTGATATTGGTCATACGAATAAGCGGAATCCGGCTCCAACCATCGGCCCGCATCGCGCCGTTGGACACGGCGTTGACTACCGGAGCCGTTTCCCGGCTGGTCAGGTATCCAACAAACAAGCCGTTTTTGATTATGGGGCTGCATTGCGCCTTGACCCCCTCGTCATCATATCCGAAACTGCCCAAACCTCCCGGCACGGTGGCATCGGCATTGATATTGACGATGTCGGAGCCGTATTTCAGCTTGCCCAGCTTGTCGACCGTCATAAACGATCCTCCGGCCAGGGAAATCTCGGTTCCCAATGCGCGGTCGAGTTCGGTCGGGTGGCCGCATGATTCATGTACCTGAAGCGCCAGTTGCGAGCCGTTGATGATCACGGTTTTGGTCGTATCGGGACAGGCGGGTGCGGACAGAAGCTGAATAGCTTCGTCCCGGACGCGGTCGGTGTGATCGAGCAGGTTCATGGCCTCGACGAATTCATACCCGGCCGAGGCATAGTCGCCCCCGTGGGAACTGGGATACGACCGTTTCTGGACTTCCCTGCCCTCGGTGGCGAGGACTTCGTACCCGGCGCCGGATTCGACCAGTTCCTGTTCGATGTCGGCCCCTTCGGTGGAAACGAATAGCTTGTAGGTCTTATAGAACCGCATCGAGGCTTCGGCCTTGCGAATCTTCTTTGATGTCCGCAGTTGTTGGCAGGCGCGAATAAGGAGATCGAGTTTGGCGTCCGTGCCGACCATAAACGGGTCTTTCAGGCAAGGGCCTTTATAAAAGTCGACAAAGGGCGTCTGCGCCGCCAGCCGGACCGGTTGCCGAAGAGTGGTGGCCGTGGCGCGGGCGATCTGCAGAGCTTTGCCCGCGGTCTTCTGCAGTTCCGCGGGCGTGAGCACCGCGGTGGCCGCGAATCCCCACGCGCCTTTGACCAGCACGCGGATGCCGACGCCGACATCCAGATTGCGGGCCATCGACTCGACCATGCCGTCGGCCACCCGGATCGTCTCGAACTCGCGACGAACCAGCCGACAGTCGGCATAATCGACCTGTTTGGCCGCGAGCCAGTCGATACAGGCTTTGAGTTTATCCTTCATTATTCCTCCATGGGATATGAATCTATATTGGTCACAAGATAATCATCATGATGCGGCCGGTCAAGCATTGGACCGGCGGGGCGGAACAATCAGCTAAAAGACCGGCCCAGGTATGCGGCATCGGGCGGCGGCCAGACGGTTCCCGCGCCGGGCGGCCTTAAGAACATCCTGTGAGGATAGATATTCGAGGATAAGGCCGGCGGCGAATATATCGCCGCATCCGGTCGTGTCGTACGGTTTTTTCACCTCCCGGACGGGAACATGAACGGCCCGGAGTCTTTTATTGATGTGCCGGACAACCAGGGCTCCTTTCCCTCCCATCGTCACCACCAGACAGCGGGTTTTCGGCAAATGCCGTTTGACGAAGACGATAGCATGATCTTCGGATAGCGGCCGACCGGACAATAATTCGAATTCGACCCGGTTCATCTGGAGAATATCGGCGCAGGCGACATACCGCGCCCAATGGCGAGGGCGGCGCAGAAAGCGATGGCATCCGCCGGGGACTTTCTTTCGGCCTAACGTCAAAGAGTGGATGTCCATGTATATCGGCCCGGTGTATGAACGACGCAGTTTTTCGAGAGCGGCCAGGCCGATGTCGCGCCCGGAGATGAAATTGACCAGAATCAGATCGGTTTGCGTCAGGGGCTTGACCCGGCACCAAATCAACGGCGGCACTCCCCCGGCCAGCATCTCGCACTTGTGAGCCTGATCGGCATAATGCAGGAAACAATGGTTATTGACCGCTTCCACCGGTTGAACCAACGACCGGTCGACGCGGGGAAACCGTTTCAGGATGGCGATGATTTGACAATAGCAATCGTTCCCGGCATTCACCGCGGGGATGACGGTCGCCGAGCCGTTTTCGGCCAGGCATTTGAGATTGTATAACAACCCGCCCCAGGAGGTGACGGTGCTGCCGTCGGCCCGATAGATGGTGTCGCGGTTTATCGTGCCGATGACGCCGATATTATGCCTTGATGACTTCGCGCGCGGCATCGCAAACCTCGTCGACCGTGATCATTTTCAGGCAACGCATGAACGCCTCTCCGGACAGGGGACAAACGTTTTTGACGCAGCGGATGCAATCTATATCCTTGATGATTACCTTCTTGCGGTCGCAGAGAGGCGAGGTTTCATCGGGATTGTCGGCCCCCGACAACACAACCAGCGGACAGCCGACGGCACCGGCCAGATGCGCCAGGCCGGAATCGTTGCCGATGAACAACCGGGCGAAAGAGGCGATCGCGGCGGCAGTCTTCAAGTCGGTTTCCCCGCACAGGTTGACAACCCGCGCGCCGCCGATCTGCCGGACCTCGTCGCCGGCGGCCCGCTCCAGAAGCGAACCGATTAGGATGACGGCGCAATCAAACTCTGAGATCAACCGGGCGGATAAGCGGCCATAGTTGGCCGCGCCCCATCGGCGCGATGCGGCGGTCGCCTGCGGCGCGATGACGATATAGCGGTTGTCATAGGTCAGCGAATGTTTGGCCAGGATATTTTCTCCGCCGGCAATATCTTCATGGGAAAGAACAAGACGGGGATTTGCCATCGGCAGGGGAAAACCGGTGACTTGTTCCAAAAGATACAAGTATTGTCTGGCCCGATGCATGGTTTCTTTGGGGGGCTGAATGGCCCTGGTCAACAGATATGATCGCGAATCGCCGGCAAATCCGACGCGGCCGGCAACTCCGGCCAGCTTGAAAATCAGGGCCGAGGAAAGCGACGGCGGCAGGATGAGGCCGACGTCATATTTGTCGTCCTTGATCATCCGGGAAGCATGGTACGGTCCCAGGACCCGCGATTTCTTATCGTCGATAACCACGACCCGGTCGATATTGGGATGATGCTGGAACAGCGGGGCGGTTAACGGCCGCGTCATGATGGAAACCACCGACGCTCCGGTCGCCTCGACGGCGGCATCGACGGTCGGCAAGGCCATGACGGCATCGCCGACCCAGTTGGGAACTCGAATGATGAGTTTCATTTAGCGCAGATCGGTCTTTTCCAGTTCGGTCAGGTCCAGATAATAACTTTTGAGCGTCGTCAGTTGCTTCTTGCGGGTATCCAGCCAAGCGCTGCGGTTTTCAAGCAGGCCCCCGTCGGACAGCAGGCCCTGGGCATGACGGCCCTCGGCATCGCGAAGCTTCTTTTCGGCCACGGCCAGTTCCTGCTCCAGCAGGACCAGCTTGGAGTGATTGATCTCGATCCGTTTCAGCAATATCGTCATGGTGTTGCGGGCGCTTCGTTCGGCGGCGACATATTCCAGCCGGGCCGATTCATAGGCCAGTTCCTGCGAGTGGACCGAGGCCCCGGAAGCGCCGCCATCCCAGATTGGATACGTCAGTTCCACCGACACCCGCCAATCCTTCGTGTCGATTTTCTCCTCGCGCTCTTCCTCCGGTTTGCTTTGCATGACTGTGCCTCGGCCTACGGCATAGCTGGCGTTGAGCGAGGCGTTGATGCCATAGGAACTGCGCGTCTGGTCGAGCGTCCGTTCGGCCGCCTGCAAATTGGCGGCGGCCAGTTGCGTCTGGGCCGACTTGTCGGCATTATCCAGAAACCGTTGGGCTTCCTCAGTCGTGGGCGGCGGCGCGATCGGCGGAATTTCGAGAGTCGCATCCGTTTCCGCCGGAATGTCGAGCAGGTGCTTGTATTCGTTGGCCTTTTCCTGGAAAGCGGCTTCGGCATCGTAGACG
>JAQVRW010000112.1 GCA_028700875.1 Candidatus Zixiibacteriota bacterium
GGGCGAACGCCTTGGATTCGTCTACCGACATGTAGGAGGTGGCGCCGCAACAGTTCCAATCATCCAGTTCGTCCATCGGCACGTCCAGCGCCCGGCAGACTTCCAGAAGCGATTCCTCGTATCCTTTTCCGGTGCTTCTCAGGGAGCATCCCGGGAAATAGATGTAACTCATGGCCTCACCTCCTGCCCGGTGCGACGCTCCGCGCGCGTCTCGTTTTCCATGGCGGCGAAGATACGGTGCAGTTCATCTTTGCGCTTGATCGACTCCACCCCCAGGCCCATGCGGCCCCGCCGCCAGAGGTTCCAACCCAGCATGGCTTGTTTGAGCATCTTGAACGGGTTGGTTTTCAGATACAGGTTCACGATTAGACGACTCTCGGTAGAACGGCCGTTTTTCTCGACCGAACGGAAGAATTCGTGAGCCAGGACGGGCATCGGGAATCGCTTGGGGTAGACACCTTCCTGAATGGCCAGCCGTTTGACGGCGTACATGACGTCGGTGATCTTGATCTCCTTCGGGCACTCCACAGTGCAGGAATAACAGGAGGCGCACAGCCAGGTGGTATAACTGCTGAGCACCTCGGCTTTAAACCCCGCCCGGATCATGGCGATAATCTGCCGCGGCGTATAGTCCATGTACGGGCTGAGCGGGCAAATGCCGCTGCAAGTTCCGCACTGGATACAGGCCAGCAGCTTATCGCCGCCGGGGATGGACGCGATCTTCGTTCCGAAATGCGGATCCAACGCCGCCTCGTAACGGATCTTGTCCCACCCATGCCACTTATCCATACAGTTCCTCCTCTATCGGCAATTGAGGGTCCAGACGGTCTGGTTCGAGTCGCGCGGGCATCGCCGCAGAGACAGCTCGGCGCCGCCGGAAAACCAAACCGCGCCCATCCACATTTTGTTTTCTCTGTTCGCCCCCGTGAGCAACCGTCGACGGCGTTTCGTCGCCGGCCGCCGGCCCCCAATAATTATCTGGGTCAACCCCCATGGGTTTTCGGGTAAACGTGTCAGTCAAGTCGTTGGTAGAAAAAGGGGGGGGGCAAATCGGTCCGGAATATGTGAATTTTTTCACAAAAGCGGCCAAATAAAAGGAGCTTGTCGGACCTGTCATAATCGGTCGTCCCATGGTATCTGACCGCCGCTCCAATTGAACTCGGGAAAGCGGGTGGAAAATATCGCCAATGGGGGGTCTCTCCTCTGTGAAATAGGGACCCATTCCATGCCGAACCGGCCACTCCTGATGTCGTAACAACCGATGACGCACCGGTCGATTTCCTCCAGTTTCCAAGTTCTGAATTTAGGCAACGGCGCGGGTTAAGTCAATAGAAATCTTGTCATTATTAGCTGAAAGCCGGGGCGAGGGACGACCTTGTTCGGCGACTGGACCACGACCGGAATAAGACGCGGGGTGGCAAATGGATTTCCGGCTTTCCGCACCGTAAACCCCCAAGAAGACTTTGATACAAGATAATTGGTCTCCCCTTTCTAATCGGTATAACTGGCCGACACGTACCGGCCAGCCACTTAATCCTCTTATCGGTAGATACGGGATAAATATTATCTGCTATTAGTTGTCGTAATGGATCCGATTGAACATGCCGATAGCCTAAATGAAAAGGGGAGCTGACGTGGAAAAGTCATCAAGGGCCGTCTTGTCTGGATTCGTTTCGATCTTGTTAATTTCTGCGGCCATGGCCGGTGGCGGGTCCAAGCCAGCCATGACCCATGATCAAACGGCGTGTCCAACCTGCCATTCGCTTCGCGCCGATATAGTCCCCCCCTCTGAACCTCGGGCCGACTTCGATCGGCAATGCCGAAAATGCCATTCGGATGCGATTTCGAGGTCGTTTGCCGATAGTTTTGGCTTTCACGCCAATCGGGAAAGACCTTGCCTCGATTGTCATTCCTTCCACGATCCGGCCATCGTAATCGCCGGCGGCCAATCGTTTCGCCTCGAATATCATAATGTGTTACTCCGCTTCCAATGTGGATCGTGCCATAACCAGAAGGGGAACCTGGCGAAACTGGGCGACGGTCACCGACAAGCCGCCACCCTTTACCATTCGGATTTACCTCTGTTGATTTCGATGTCCCCATCTGACAGATGCATGATTTGCCATTCCAAACAGTCCGCTCCCCTGCCGATGCCGGAGTCGGACATTGCTCCGCCGCGCTTCAGCGAACATGCCAGTCACCCATATGGGATAGCGGTCCGGCCCGGCGAGGGAAGCTCAGGCGGCCGGATAAGGCCGGAGATCGATCCTCAGGTTGTGCTGTATGACGGGCGGATCGAATGTCAGACATGCCATAGTCTGACAACGGGTAACGCAGATTTGTTGGTGACGGCCGAGCAGGCGCCAACCTCGGTTTGCCCAGGTTGCCACTGGGACAATTGATTGACCTTAGACCAAACCTATCGGCCACCTATCGTTAATAGCAAACCAATCGTAAGTTATTATTTGATAATAAGTTTCGACATTCAAGGATAACGACTATCCCGATCTCCAATCTCTGCGGCAAGGGCTGCTTGCCAATACGAGATGCTTTCTATATCTTTTTTTTGTCAAAACAAGACAAAATTTCTTGCTTTTTCCGTACCAAGTGTTAAATTTGGAAAGAAGTGAGTGAAACTTTACTAACGTAGTGAGTGTTTACTTTCCTAACATGCAAACTTGTGAACATAATCACGATCTCCTAAACGGGCGACCGATGGTGAAACTATATCATTTGATAAAGCAGACTGGACGACTCTTGTTTGCCGTCATCCTGCTGGCGCTGCCAGTCACGGCGGTTCACGGCCAGACCGAGGCCGATTTGTCGGTGCCGGCGGAGTATATCCGGGATTTGACTCTTCCCGGCAGCAACAACCATTTCCTTCGCCCGGCCCGGATCACAGTTGACCGTTCTCATCAGGAAATATATGTGGCCGATGTCGGCAACGGCCGGGTACTCATTTTCGATGACCGGGGAACCTTGCGGTTCCAGTTTTCGACGATCGCCCAATGCGGCAGCCCGATCGATCTGGCCGTCGGGCCACAGGGACAGATATTCGTCCTGGGGACGGTCTCGGACGGGCGTCAGGTTTTTGTCTATGACTACGACGGGTTGTTTCTCCGCGAGATCAATGTCGGCGACTCCGCCGCCGGGGCCGGAAGCGACATCGCCGGCATAGCGGTCGACGACGCCAATCTGGTGTATGCGCTGGACCAGGCTGGGTTGCGGGTTATCTGCGTCCGGGATGACGGCACGTTCGTGCATCAATTCCCGATTCTCGCGGATGTCGACAGTACGCAGCGGGCAGAACTGGTTTTCGGGTCGCCGACGATTGTCGGAGACCAACTATTCCTCCCGGTTTCGTCGCGCGGGACGGTGTATCGCTACAGCCTGCAGGGGGATATTTCGGGGACGATCGGCCACGGCGGGACCGGAATCGGGGAGCTCAATTTTCCCGTGGCGGCGGCGGTAGCCGACAACGGCCTGATCATGGTGCTCGATAAACATCGGTTCAACGTGGAATGCTTCTCCCCCGCCGGCAAGTTTCTGGGGGAATTCGGCGGCAAGGGAATCAGCCCCGGCTGGTTTTTCCATCCCACCTGGCTGACGGTCGATGGTCAGGACCAGGTGTATGTCGGGCAGATTTTCAAAAACAAGATTCAGCTGTGCCGCATACCGGCTTTCATACAACGGCGTCTGGCTGAAGAGACTGTCGGTCAAACCCCGAGCGGGACGAATTCGCCGACCGACATCGCGGCCGACCATCCGGCAATTTCTCAAACGGTGAAGGCAGATAAAGTCAATAAATCGCAGGAATAAACACCTGTCGAGGATTAATCCTAACTTGCTTTTTGGAGGTTCTACAATGCGTAAGCTGCTCCTACTGGTAGGTGCTCTCTGCTTCGCCATCGGCGGGAACGCATTTGCGTTTCATGACGCCGGTGTTGCCGACTGCGCGGGTTGCCATACCATGCACAACAGCGAAGGCGGCAAGCTGGTGGATCCGGACAGCCCCGACGGTAATCCGTGGCTTTTGAAGGACGCCACCCCGAGTGACGTCTGTCTCTCCTGCCACGCTTCTCGTCAGGGCGCAGTGTTCGGCACCGACCCGCTGGCGCCACCGCCCGAAAAAGGCGGCGGCAACTTCGTCTTCCTTCTGGAAGACAACATCAACGACGGCCATGGCGGAGCCACCAGTCCGATTTCGGGTGATGCCGCCGGCCACAACATCGACGCCCCATCGCGCGGCGTCGGCCCCGATGGCACCCTGCTGAAGGCCCCGGGCGGTGATTTCCCGTCATCGAGCCTGGGTTGTTCGAGCTGCCATGATCCGCATGGCAACACCAGCTTCCGGCTGCTGTACGGCACCGGCGACGTCCAGGACGGCCTGTACACGTTCGCCAATCCGGCTCCCGAGGCGGTCGGCATCAGCCTGAGCTCGGGCGGCGGCGCCGAGGCAAACGGCAACCACACCGCTTACCTGAGCGGTATGAGCGGCTGGTGCGGCAACTGCCACGGTGATTTCCATAACAACGCGGCCAAGATGGTTCACCCCTCGGGTGAGGCTCTCGGCGGCACCGTGGCCAATATCTACAACCTGTACAACGGCACGGTGGATATCACCGGTGGCAACCAGGCGATGGCATACCTGGCGGCGGTTCCGTTCGAGGATCCGTCCGTCACGACCACTTCGACTGCCGGCCCCTCCGCCACCAGTAAGGTGATGTGTCTTTCCTGCCATCGCGCCCATGCGACCTCGGCCCCCAACGCCGGCCGCTGGGATTTCAACATGACATTGGTCGCTGAAGACGGTATGGAGTCCGGTTCCTATGCGATTCCGAACCCCTACAACAACCCGAATCAGCGCTCGCTGTGCAACAAGTGTCACGCCAAGGACGTCAACGACGAGATCATTCCATAAGACGCAATTTTCGGCCGTTATCGCCCGCATGGCGGACGTATACATGACGTGAATATCGAGAACGCCCGGGCTGTCCGCCCGGGCGTTCTGCCACCAAAGCCATGGTTCCATAAGGAAAGATGCGGGACTCCGGGAAGAATATGCAGTTCGGAAAGGCACACAGGCCTCCCCTGACGGGGGCCGGCCGCACATGTCATCGGCCGGGGCAATGGCTATGGCGGACGCTGATTATCGGGATTCTGGCGATGCCGGTCGTGCTGTCATCGCCGGCGGAGGCTCTCTTTTCGAACAATCTCAATGGGTATATCAGAGTCACCGGCGTCAGTTCGAGCGTGGATACCGTGACCTCGCGGTCATTGAGCCAGGAATACTCCGCCTATTGGTCGAAACGGATGGCCGCCTATTTCGAGATGCGCGCCTCCATGCGGTACCTGAACCTGGGGCTCGATCAAAACCTGGGAGAAAACAGCTGGCGAAGGGAGTACCAGCCGGCCGGAGAACTCTTGTGGGCACATCCGGATTTTACGATAGGCGGACTGGTCAAGCGCAGAAAGACAACCAACAATGCGACCGACGGCGCGTTAATCGACGATAATGTCGCGGTTACCCTCTCCACGCGCATGACCGGGTATCCGATTCTCCGCGCCCGGTATGACTGGGAACACGCCTACAGCGATGGTCAGTCGTTCGAACGGGACACGCGTCAAAACAACGTCCAGATCGGCCTGACCTACAATCTCCGTCGACAGAGTTTCTATTATAGTTTCAGCCATCGGCGCCAGAATGACGACCGGGGCGGTCTCCAGATCACAGAGAATCAGCATCTTTTCCGGTGGAATCAGACGACCATGTTTCCGGGCCAATTTCTGAGGGTCAGTTCGACCTATGATTTCGGCCGTCGGGCGCAGGAGACGGAAACCACGGCCGACAGCACGGTTTTGTCCGCCATCCCATTTCGTTTGGCGCTGTACGCGTACGATCCGACGCCGGAATTCGGGACGCTGGACACGTTGCCGTCGCTGGCCGACGGCAACACATCGTCGCCGGCCCAACCGCAGGTCAATGTCGGGGCCGGGCTGGCCGACCGCAATATCGGGTTGGATTTCGGATATAACGCCGATATCGCCGCGTTGTACATTTATACCGACCGTCCCTCCGGACCGGTGATGAGCTGGCGGGTTTGGTTGTCCTCGGATAATCTGACCTGGACGCAGTTGGACCAGCCGGTCATGGTGACGTTCAACGCCGGTTTCAACCGGTATGAGCTTGTTTTCGCCACGGTCAAGACCCGCTATATCAAGGCGGTCAATTCCGGGGCCAATGATGAATCGACGGTGCTGGTCACCGAGGTGGAAGCGCGGGAGCGGCTTCAAAAAAGTAGTCTTGAGAACCGTCATCAAACGACGCACATGGCCAATGTTATCGGAACGGTCATCCTGTCGAAGAAGTTGGAATCATCGGCGGAACTATCGGTCCGCAGGCAGCCCAAAGGGGAATTCACCGACAGCCGCAACCAGCTGTACTATGCCTTTTCCCTGCGGCATGCGCCCTCGACCGCGGTCACGCAGACGGTTAAATACCAGGCCGGGTATGAGGATTTTTCGGCCGGCGGCATCCGGAACGACAACAACAACCTGACGTATTCGCTGGCGGTGACGCCCTTGACGACGCTGCATTTTTCTTTTGTCGCCCTCAATCGCATGGACTATATTCAATCAGTGAAAACCCAGGAAACGAACAACCTGTCTTTCAAAACCACAGGCAATCTGCTGGCCGGGCTGACCCTGTCCGGTGAAACGACATACAGCCGCAGCAACCGTTATGATTCCCGGCGCGCGTTCGACACCTGGACCTACCGGGCCGGGGCCGACGGCACCCTGGTGCGATCGCTGGATTTTTCAGCTTCTTTTCTCTATCAGGGAACGCATCAGGTCAACGCGGATTTCTCGTATATCCGTCGGCAGTATGCGATCGATATCAATTGGCGATTGACGCAGACTATCGTGGGCCATGGATCGCTGACTTTCGACAACGATGCCGCGCGCCGCTATACGTATCAGACATACGGGTTAAGCTGGACGGTCACACCGAAGATTCAATTGGGGGCGCAGGCGACCGTGACCGGCGGCGAATCGGATGTCACCGGGGATCGGAACAGCGCGCAGATAACCTACCAGGCCACCTCGCGCAGTTCGCTGTATTTCAGCGCCTCGAATATCGAATACCCCGCGGCCGGACGCGCCCGGGGCACATCGTTCCAACTCGGTCTCAAGACGGGTTTCTAAGAGGTGCGTGTGATAAAAAAGAATTTGGTTCTGACCGTGCTATTTTTGGTCATTATCGGCGGAGTGCTTCCGGGATGCGGCGGTTTGCGGCCGACGGTGTTTATCAACGAACAATATGATTTCCGATTTTTGGAGCACGTGGCGGTTGTGCCATTCGACAACTTGTCCAACGATCAAGGGGCCGGCAACCGCGCCACCCGGCTATTCATATCCAAGATTCTGGCCGAAAGGGCCTTTGACGTGGTCGAGCCGGGAGAGGTCAGCCGGGTGCTGGAGAAATATTCCACCGTCCGCACCGGGCAACTGACCGAGGAACAGATCAAGGAGATCGGCCAGGAACTCAAGGTCCAGGGAATCATCCTGGGAACCGTGACGGAATCATCGACGGTGACCAGCGGCGGAACCACGACCAGCACGATCACTATAATCGGGCGGATGGTGGAAACGGAGAACGGGACCACTATCTGGTCAGCCACGAATACCGCCGGAGGCAGAGGTTTTTGGGGAACTCTGTTCGGTACGGGGGGAAAATCACAAAGTGAGGCGACCCGCAACTGTGTGGACGGCCTTATCAAAACTCTTATCGAGTAACCGCCCGGAGGCATGTCTGCGATTTCACCGGACCATCCCGCTTGTTCTTGTTGGTTTGTCGCTGTCGGCCGCGATGGTATCGGGGGCGGCCATAGATTCCGGGACCGCGACGGGACCGATCATCGCCGTGGTTCCGTTTGCCGATTATACGGATCAGTCGGCGGTTGATAGCATTCTTCCCCTTATCGAAGCCCGTCTCGCGCGGGAACAGGTGCGGTTGATTCCGGTCGCGGAACTTCGCGAGGTCTTGAGATCGTTTCGGATTCGTTCGGCCGGGATGATCAGCAGAGAGGATGCGGCCGACATCCTGTCGGTACGGCCAATTGACTTTTTCCTGCTCGGTTCGATCGACCTCTATATCGAGGGCGCCGTGCCGGAGGCGGGCTTTTCGTTACGGTTGGTGCGGGCTTCCGATATGCGGATCATCTGGGCGAGATCGACGGCGGGGAACGGCGAAGATTTTGCGGGAATGTTCGGCCTGGGCCGTATCACCTCCATGCAGGCGATGATTCCGAAGCTGATAGAAACGGTTTTGCCGGACATAGCCGCTGCTGTTAAGCTGACGCCTGCATCCTTGAACCAGAATAAACCGACCGTGGCGCTGGTTCCCTTCGACAACCTCACGGTCAACCGTTTCGCCGGAGATGTGTTTGCGTCGGTCGTCTTGTCAGAGTTGGTCGCCTGGGGAGCCACGGTCATCGAGCCGGGCGAGGTCAATGATTTGTTCCTGCGGAAC
>JAQVRW010000113.1 GCA_028700875.1 Candidatus Zixiibacteriota bacterium
GTAATCGATTTCTGCTGCCGGCCTTTTTTATGGCTGCTGTCGAAAGTGACTTCGATATTTCCTTCCCCGCCCGGGGGAATATCCGTGTTAGTAAGCACGGCCGCCGTGCAGCCTCACGAACCCGCGGCCTTGATCAGTCGCAATGGTGCATCCCCGGCGTTTCGTACCACAAAGGTATGAGATACTTTCGATCCCTGGGCTATGGTACCGAAGTCATAACTTTTTTCCGGGAAACTGATTTTGGGTCCGCCGGATACGTCGATCGTGTCGGTCCCCGATTTCATGGCCGGTTTTGCAACCAGTGATTGTTCTGTCGACGCCTCAGTTGGTGATTGCTTTGTCGACGCGGCGGCCGGTGATTGCTTTGTCGATGCGGATTTAGGTGAACTCGGCGATGAATTCCCCAGAAAAGCCCACGCCGAAATTGCGCCTATGATAACTATCAGGCTGCCAATCGACCAAACGGCATAACGCCTAAACGCGACTCGCCGTACGGGAACGCCGGATTGCGTTTGTTTGCCCGCCATCGAGGCAGTTCCGTCTGTTGGTTTGATTCGTTTTTTGCCTTTTTTTGCCATATCATCCCTGTCCGCCAGAATCACATCGAGATTTGACTACATGGTCTTCCCACACACCCCACACCCCGGTCTTCTTTCAAATGTCACCGTCTCGAACGCCATCGTATCGGCGCGGAAGATGATGAGAGAATTTGAAATGGGGTCAACGCCCGTCATCAAGTACCGTAGCGCCAGCGTCGCCTGAAGGGGTCCGATCACACCCGGCAATGCGCCGAACACCGGTGTCGGCTTGGGGCCGGGCAACTCCTTGGGCATGATACAGGCCAGGCAGGCGGTTTTCGGTGGATGGAAAAAGCTCACCTGCCCCTGCCATTCATTTATCGCCCCGTAGACGAAGGGGATATCAAGATCGTATGAGGCTTCGTTCAATCTCAAGCGGTCGGAGTGATTATCCAGACCGTCGATTATCAGGTCGCATCCCAAGGCCAACTCGCCGGAGTTGGTCTCGGTCAGCGTGTCGGCTATGGCCTCGATTTTTATTTCAGGATTTTGCGCCGAGAGCCTCTTGGCCGCCAGGGCCGCTTTGGGCGCTCCGACATCCGCGGTGGTAAACAGAATCTGGCGATTCAGGTTGGAAAGTTCAACCCGGTCGCTGTCGCATAGACGCAGATGCCCCACCCCGGCCGCGGCCAGATATGTCGCGCTGATCCCGCCCAATCCTCCCACTCCGACAACCAGAACCCGGGCGCTTTTGAGCCTCTCCTGGTTCCAACCGTCGACCAGAAGTTGACGTTGATATCTCTCGATTTCAGACTTCGACAGGAGCATGGGATGAAAACTCAACCGCCGGAAACGGGCGGCTGGAGGGTAATTGTTTGGCCATCGGATGGTTTATATGATAAGTCCTTCACTTTGCCGTCAACATGAATAAGCGCGACGTATGCGGGATCGAGCGAAATATCCTTGAGAATTTCGGCGACGGTCTTCTCGCCGTCGATCTTGACCTTGCGGGTGTAGTGATCGACATCAGGTTTAAGCTTTTCGCGAAGCTGGCCTCCGGCTTTAAGGAAGACTACCATTGTTCATTCCACGAAAAAAAGGTGTAATTCAGACCCGACGACGTTTTATGCTAAAATGCCTTCGCCTTATATCGTTGGCCGCGGACGGCTGGAATGCCATTCGGCAGCGGCTTACCCAATAGGCCGATCTTTTCGAGATTGTCGGCCGCAAAATCGAGCTTCAAATCGTGCAACACCTCACGGCTGGGGTTGCCGTTATTGTCCCATCCGCGGCAGGCGTAATAATCGTCGAGCATTCCCTCGACTTGCTCCCAGGACAACCCCTTGCCGGCGTTAGGACCGCTCGGAATCTTGTCTTCCCAGGCTCGCGCCGGCGGGTAATCGAACGTTCGGCCGTTGGCCTGGTTGCGTTCGAGGTACAGGCAGCGCACCAGATTCCATATCTTATCCGAAGTTTTGAGCGCTTCGGCGACATCGATATTCCACCAGGTGATATAATTAAGCGCCTCGACGATCTCCTCCGGTTCGATATCGAGTTCGCCCCAGAAAAGGCGGCAGATGCACCAGCAGTCGAACAGCGGACGGATATGCTGCATGTATATTACTACATTGGCCCGCCCTTCGATCGTGTCCTGGCCCTCGGCCATGTCGATCGTGATCGTCCACGCGCGGTTGTGATGGGCGCCGATATCGCAGGTCATGTACGCCAGCATCATCCCCGGGGCGTAGCGGCCATCATACCCCGACATCTCCTGGCCCTTGACCTGCATGGCGAATTTTTCGCTGCCCCGGCCGATTTTCTCGGCGGCCCGTTTGGTGCCGCCGGCGAAATACTCGCCGATTCCGCGGCGATGCACGATCATGTCGACGAAGTGCTCGGCGTCTTCCACCGAACCCCAGTTGAGCGTATGTCCTTCGAGATCGTCGGTAGTGATCAGTCCGCGTTGAAAGCATTCCATGCCAAAGGCCACCACGCCGCCGCCGGACATCGTGTCCATGCCGACGTTGTCCATCAGCCAGTTCAGATAGCAAACCTGGTTGATCTCGGTCATGCCGAGGTTCGAGCCGCACAGCGCGCCGGTTTCGTATTCGGGGCCTTCGAGATAGACCGTTTCCTTGCCCGGCAGGACCGCCTTGGTGTATTTGCCGCAGTTCATCCAGCATCCGAAACAGGCTTTATGCGTGATAAGGCATTTCTCCACCAACGCGGGCCCGTCAATGGCTTCGGCGTCCTCGAAATACGTGGTCTGGAAATTCCGGGTCGGGAGGACCGCGTTGTTATTGGACCAGCCGACAAAGAAGGACGTGCCGTATTTTTGCCACGGAACCATGTTGGGATGCGCCTTCGTCCGTTGGATGATGGCCGTCACATGCTCGGTCAGCTTGTCGAGATCATGGACCTTGAGACTGCCGGTGCCCCGGATGGCGATCGCCTTGAGCTTCTTCGAGCCCATGACCGCCCCTTGTCCGGTCCGTCCCGCCTGGCGGCCGAAATCATGCGTGATGCAAGAGAAACGAATACCGTTCTCGCCGGCCGGCCCGATGGTGGCGATCTCGAAATCCTCGCCCAGGTCCTTTTTCATCGCCGGTTCGCATTCCAATGACCCCAGACCCCAATACCGAGTGGCGTCGCGAAGCTCGACCGTACCGTCATCGATATAGAGATAGGTCGGCTTGGGGGCGATGCCGGACATGATCACCAGATCGTAGCCGGCGAACTTGAGGGCCGGACCCAGATGGCCGCCCATGTTGGAATCGCCGTGGCCGTTGGTCAGGGGGGAGATTGAACCGAACCCGATCTTGGCGCCCGCCGGGATGAAGCAACCGCTCATGACCCCGGCGCTCATGATAAAGAGATTCTCCGGCCCGAACGGATCGGCGTCGCGAGGGACCTCGTCATAGAGAATCTTGGCGACCACGCCCCGTCCTCCGAACCATTCGCGCATCAGCTTACGATCGGTGGGGTACTTCTTGATTTCCCCGGTGGTGAGATTGATACGCAACGTCGTGCCGGCCAGTCCTCCGGAGCCCGCAAATTCGTTTGCCATTACGCGCTCTCCTTGACCGGCCTAACATGGATCGTGATTGCGCCGGTATTGCACAGCTCGGTGCACTTGAAACAGTTGTCGCAGATGATGACGTAGGGGACATCAGGATGCTGGAAGATCACCCCCGGTTTGCAGGCCGGGATGCATAGGCCGCAGTTGGTGCACTTTTCCGCCACCACGATATAGGCGCCGTCATCGCGACGGTAGATGGCGCCTTCGGGGCAAACTTCCATGCACTTGCCGCATTGTGCGCAGACCCTGGGGCGGTAGACCCCTGGTTGCGGAAAATGAGCCTCGATTTTCAAGGCCGCCTTCCTGGGATTGATTTCACCGAAATGACTGATCGCGCAGATCTGCCGGCATAGGCGGCAGCCAGTGCATTTGGCGGAGGTTACTTTGATCCTCTTTATCGTCATACCGACCCTAAAAGACGTTACATGTTTACGTATATCTGTCCGGCCATCCAAATGGCGGCCACCAGCGCCACAGAAACGACTCTGAACGCGACGACCGGCATTCGCGTCGTTCGCGGCAGGGCAAAAGGTTGGATGGCCTTGCCCAGGTAATACCCGAGGTGAATCGTCACTATCGAGATGAGCGAGGCGCTCACGGCGTCGGCCCGGAGGTACGAAACAATCCCCGGCCACCCCTTCGCGGCCCATGAACCCTCGCGTAGAATATAAGTGGCGAAGAGGGCGAAGACCGCATACGAGACATAGACCAGGGCCGGCGCGGCGACGGTTCTAAATACCGGGCTGAAATCCAGGCGTTCCTTGAAGGCCGTATAGGTGATATCGAAAACGATCCCGTTGATCACCACCGCCGAGAACTGGCAGGGGAAAAAGTAGCTGGAGGCCATCTTGAACAAGCCGGCGATCAGCGCCATGATAACGACCGAGCCGGGGAAATCGACCAGCTTTTTGGAGGCGTACAGGATAATGATGCCGAGCCCAAAGAGCAGGGCTGATTTCTGCGGTACTCCCATGGCCCGCATGATATCCCGACCGAACAATTCCATCGCGCCCCACAGCGACCCGAGAAGGAGAATCATCAGGATTTTTTCAAATTTCCCCATAATCTTTTCCCACAATTGAACGCCCATGTCTTCATCGGCCGGTTTCCGCCACCCATAAAATTCGACCACAAAAACCAACCCTAACCTTATCAATAAATACGCAATTTCCTTTCTGGCAAGCTCAAAATGAACCGCGCCTTACGTGTCAATTGGCTGGTCCATACGAGTCCCTGCCACGCCAACTAACGTTGCGTACCCCATCAATAGGCTCAACGAAAGGAACGCCGAAAGAAGGGTTCAAAATTCGGCGAAAATCACCAACAATAGCGCTGACCTTTCCCCTGCATCGGCTACCACTGCTTGTGAACATTTTGCGCTCAAACGGGGTCAAGAATGGGCAAAGACGGCCAAAAGATGCCAAGACGCAGAACCGTCGTAAGTAGTTGTAAATGAATCAGATATGGCGACCCTTAATATGTCCGAGGAGGCGGCGAAATTAGCAGTGGGGTCGTGGCGGTTTAAGTCGACTCCATCACCCTTGCGGGCAATTATCTGTTTACAAGGTCGAAGAGAAGCGGTAAATTGACTTCAACAATTGCGACAACACTATTGTAACAACCAAATGTAAGATTTTTTTGGGGGGGATCATGACATCCTGTGATCTATCGGTCATTCTGATCGTGATTATCCCGGGGATTCTGGGGTTGAAGAGAGGTTTCTTTCGTGAACTCGTAGAAACGGTGGGTGCAATTCTCGCGGCGATTCTGTCCTATCGGTTTTATCCGACATTGAGTGGCTTTGTCGGCGTACAGCCGGAGTCTCCCGCGTGGATCAGGCTGGTGACCTTTGTGGGCATGTTTATTATCCTCATGGTTGCGTTTTCGCTTGCAGCAAGATTATCCCGGCGATTTGTGCGGACGATCAGTCTGGGCACATACGAGCATGTCGCCGGGTTCTTCCTGGGCGCTTTGAAAGGGGGGATACTTGTTGCCATCTTGTGCGTGGCCATTATATGGTCCGGGCCGCGGGGGCAGGAATTCATCTCCGGTTCTCGGCTGGCGCGGGCGGACCTCCTGGTTTTTCATAGTCTCGCGAAAATGTTGCCGGAAGACTGGTACAGGAAATATCAGACGGTTACCAGAGAGGAATCATGGCTGGGGGAGACGAATTCAGTAAAGGTCTTGCCGCTGGCGTTGATTCCAGAATCAACACACATGCCATATCAAAATGAGATGCCCGGTCGGCTCGTTACGTGGGATGCGAAAAGTGGTGTTGGAACAATTGGATATGATTGGCAAGGACGCGTTTTTTCGGTGAGAGTGAACAAAAATAGTTCACAGGAACACGGCAGGCTGACGGATTCCCTCCGACCTGGCGAGCAAGTCAAATTCACACTCGGCTTCATACCGGAATCGGGGGAAGTGGTCGGGATAATAACCGGACCGGGCGAATAAGAATTGCCGAGCTTCGGATACGGATCGGCTAGCAAGGTTAACCGCGGGCGGGGTATTGACTAATGAATAGACGGGGATGTATTGCATTGAATAACATTAGGTTGCGGTCGCCGGGCCGGTGATTATCTGGACCCGGGCGGCGTACCCACGGGAAGCATCGTTTTAACAGGTCTGACGGCAACGCGTGGATTTCCCTGGCTTCCGATCGCAAAATCCTGACGAGGACCTTGACAATTCCGGACGGGATGTGTATTATTAAATAAAGCAGTAGGGAAATACCGAACATAGATGGGCAGGGGCCTTTCTGGTTCATCATACAACAACAGATTAGTGGCGGTTTATCTGCCATAAACTTCATCGTGCGTGCCCATCAATGATGGAGTATCTATGAGTAAATTGACGTCTATAATTGTTATTGTATCTGTATTGTGCATTATTGCTGTTGCTGTTTTCATTCAATTTACACCTGACATTTTTGCAGTTCAATCACCGCAGGAATCGTCGTCATCCATGTCACGCCCGTGTTATCGAATAGCCACGGGGGGGAAGGGTGGAATCTATTATTCTGTTGGAGAGGACATCGCTTCATTGGCCCCAACCGGAATTCAGTTTGAAGTTAAACCGACTTCCGGCTCGCCGCAGAACATTGATTTGATCAAGAAGGGCGAAGTGGAATTCGCCATCGTCCAAAATGACATCGCGCGAAAGAATTTCGATGGTTCCTACAAGGTAATAGCTTCCCTATATACCGAACCGGTACAGATATGCGTCAGGGCCGGGCTCCGATTGGACGGGCCCCGCGATCTCAGAGGTAAGCGAATCTCCCTCAATGAGGTAAACAGCGGGACCTATGAAAACGCGAAAAATGTGTTGGAGGCTTCTGGAATTACCCTTGATGAAATAGCGCCGTGCAACCTGACGTCCGATGCCAGCCTCAAGGCGCTTGAAGAGGGAACGATCGATGCCGCCTTTTTCACGGCAGGAGTCCCTCATGACGGAATCTCGAAAATGCTCGAACAACGGAAAGCATATCTGCTCGGCCTTGATGCATATACGATAAAAACCCTTGTCGACGAACAGCCCTATCCCGATAGGGTTCTTGCCGAAATTCCGAAAAACTCATATCCCAACATGAAGAACGGCATTGCCACTGTGGGCGTCACCGCCTGTTTGATCTGTTCCCAGGACAGCGTCAAAAACAATGCCGTCATTTTCAACCTTATGGGGCGGATGTATAGCAAGGATTTCAAGGATAGTGCCGCGACGCCGGTGTTACAGACGTTGGAAATTGCGAACGGGATAGATGGTTTTCCGAAAGATTCCGCCTCACTGGGGCGCTTATTTCATCCCGAGGCTGTCAGATATTTCCATAGGAATGGAGTGTTCCTCCGTCGTAATTTTTCGGAGTTGTTGAACAATTTCTACCCCGGGGCTTTGCTCGTTATCCTTTTTGCTGTTTTATATATCAGTCGCAGGAAAAGGGCGAAACTCTTCAGCAAGAGCGCTTTTCTGCGCAACTTCGGGAAGGTCCTGGTCGCGATCCTGGTATTCCTCATTCCTACCGGTGTTATTCTATTCTATATGGAACGTGATGTCAATAACGCCTTCAGTAGTTTTGGGGAATCGATTTGGTCGATCATGGTCTATTTGGTCAGCGGTTTCGAGGATCGGGCGCCGTTGACTAACATGGGCAAAGTGATATCGGTTTTTGGAATATTATCCGGCGCGATCCTGGCCAGCTTCTTTACCGGTGTTATGGCTGCGGTGCAGATGAAAGGACTGTTTATGAAAGACGATCGGCTTGGTGAGGCCTTCCATGATCATGTCGTAATTTTGGGGTGGAACGAAAAGGGACGCAGGATTATCAGCGAAATCCTGAAATGGAATCGGGAAGTTGCTGTCATGTCGGAATGCGAAAGCGACATAATAAGGAATGGTTTGGTTCAATATGCGCACAGAATAGCATGTATAAAGGGCAATCCGCGTTTGACGGAAAATCTGCGCAGATTGCGGTTTAACACAGCCCATTCGGTTTTGATTCTCTCTAATAGAGACGGTGGTTCCAGATCTGATGACTTTACGGTGAATATTCTTCTTCAGGTTCACAACCTGATTAGCTCGATGGGCCTTCCATGCGGGAAACCCCACGTCGTCGTGGAGGTCAATGACCCGGCGTCGAAAGAGATAATGATTTTAGCCGGAGCCGACGAGGTCGTATGCACGGCGGACCTGGGACAAAGTCTCTTGATCAATTGTGCGGTTCACCCCGGCGTGTCGAGATTTTATGAGGATCTGCTGACGATCTCCGATGATACCAATGAGGTGTATGATGCGGATGTCCCGACCGGTTTTGTGGGCAAATCCTACAAGCTGTTGAGGGAAGCGATGGAACAACAATGTGACGAAAATGACCCCATCATTCTTGTCGGTTTGAAAAAGGGTGACGGCGTCATATGCGCCAATC
>JAQVRW010000114.1 GCA_028700875.1 Candidatus Zixiibacteriota bacterium
GGGCCGATTGAGGATATCACTGCGGCCGAGGGCAAGACCGTCTTCGTGCTGGTGACCGAACCAGGCGCGGCCGGGATTGAAGCTGCCCGAACGATGATCGGGCAGGTGATGGCGAACGTGCCGTCCTCTCAACTCATCGAGGTCAATCGCGCGGATACGGCCAGCGCTGCCTTCGTCGCCCAATACCGCCTGTTGGCGGCGCCCGTTCCTTTGGTCATGGTCATTGCCCCCAACGGGGTGCTCGGCGGGGGGATGCCGACCGCGCAGGCCACGCCGGAAAAAGTGGCCAAATGAATTCCCACGCCCAAGAAAGCTGAAGCCTTGAAGGCCCTGCAGGCTGGCAAGGCGGTCTTTGTAACAGCCAGCCGTAAGGGCATGGCGGCGGAAAGCGGTGTCATGAGCGCCTGTGCGGCGGCCTGCGGTCAGATGGCCGGTAAGTCGGCGGCGGTTCAGATCGATCTGGATGACCCCGCAGAGGTAGCCTTCATTCAGGAACTCAAATTGAAACCGGAGGCGGCGCAGCCGACCACGGTAGTTATCAATACTCAGGGGCAAATCACCGGCGCGTTCAATGGTCCCGTCGAAGTCGGCAACCTTGTTCAAGCGGCCACGAAAAAGGCGGGCGGATGTTGCCCTGGCGGAGCGGCTTCATCGGCCGGTTGCGGTCCGACCAAGAAATAGCCGGGAGAGCCGAACGATATGCCATTCAGCATCGGGACCATCATCTGGCGTGAAATCTGGCAACGTAAATCGCGGCTGGTTTCCGGCCTCATGGCCATCGCCCTGGGGATCGCCGTTATCACCGGCATCCAAACCGTGACTACCGTGTCCCGGCAGGTTGTGGCCGAAAAACTCGACCTTCTGGGCGCCAACATTCTGGTGCTGCCCCAGGCCGCCTCCCTCGATGATTACTATTCCGCCGATATCGATGCTCCCACGTTTCCGGAGGATTATGTCGAACGGGTGGCGACGTCGATGTTGCCGGGCGTCGACAACATGTCCCCCAAACTGAGCCGTCGGGTCAAAATTGGAACCGAATCGATAATCCTGACCGGCATCCTCCCGGTCAATGAACTGGCCTCGAAACCGATCTGGCAGGCGTCCGGTCTCATGGCGGCGGAATTGGACTTGGCCTGCGCGACGGCGACGGCGGCGGGGGCACCGGCGGCGGCAACGACACCGATTGATCCGGCCAAGAAACGTCCGGTGATCGATTCGCTGGCGGCCGCTGAGGCATGGGTCGGCAGCGTAGCCGCGCAGCGTTTAGGTCTGACCGCTGGCCAAGTTGTCACCGTGGAGGGGGAACCATTCACCGTGACTCATATCCTGCCGGAGACCGGAACAATCGACGACAGCCGGGTTTTTGTCCATCTTCATACGGCCCAGAGGGTGCTCGGCACCGGTACGCAAATCAGCGCCATCGAGATCATGGGTTGTTGCAGCGCCATCTCCGACGGGCTCTTGGCCAAGTTGCGCAACATCCTTCCGGATACCCGCATTACCACCATCTCGCATATCGTCAATACTCAGATCGAAACCAACCGGCTGATGGCGAAGGTGTCGGTGATCATGCTGGTGATTATCGTCCTGGTCGGGGCCATTTCGATCGGCAATTACATGTGGGCGAACGTCGAGGAACGCCGACGCGAGATGGGCACGTTGATAACCATCGGCTTCAAGAAACGTCATATCTATCGGCTGTTCTTTGTCAAATCACTGGTTTTGGGCGTCATCGGCGGCGCTTCCGGGTACCTGCTGGGAACGGGCGCGGCGTTGATCCTCGGTCCGCAACTGGCGGGATTGCAGGTTTCTCCCGTTTTCAGCCTTTTTGTGTGGTCTCTGGTGGTGGCGGTCGGTATCGCCGTCGTCGGCAGTTGGTATCCGACGTATCGGGCGGCCCGTATGGATCCCGCCCTTATTATGCAGGAGCAGTGAGCGTGTTTGTCCTGGATAATCTGACCAAAATATATCATCACCGCAGTGAACCGGTGTACGCCCTGGACTCCGTTCGGTTGACCATCCCGCGCGGTTCATTCCTGGCCGTGACCGGCGGTTCCGGATCGGGCAAGACGACTCTTTTGCTGATGCTTGGCGGGTTGATCCGGCCAACGTCGGGAACGGTCACTTTCAAAGGTTCCGACCTGTTCAGCCTGACCCCCGCGCAACTTGCGGAGTATCGCAACCGTGCGATCGGGTTCGTCCTGCAAACGTTCAACCTGGTGCCGTATTTGACGGCTCTGGAAAACGTGATGGTGCCCATGCTGCTGAACGGCACGGCGGCCGCTGATCGGCGGAATCGTGCTGAAGCCTTGCTTAAGCAACTGAGTCTGGATCGCCGCATGGATTTCTTCCCACGGGAGTTGTCGATTGGACAACAACAGCGGGTGGCGATCGCCCGGGCCTTGGCCAACGACCCCGAAGTTATCCTGGCCGATGAACCGACCGGCAATCTGGATCCGTCGTTATCGGTCGAGATTTTGGACATCCTGGAGGCTTTGAATCGGGAGGATGGCCACACGGTGGTCATGGTGACACATAATCCCCAGGCGGCCCGGCGGGCGCAAACGGTGCTGCAACTCAGCGCCGGACGGATCATTTCGGAAAAAGCGGTTGCCCCAACCGGCACGGCGGCTGCCTCGGAAGGCTCTCGAGGGGTCGATAAATCTAATTGACAACGGGGCCGGGGAGAAGGTAATTACCCCATCGGAGGAATTGCGGGAGGCAGGGATGCGCGAATTTGTTGCCATCGCCAAAGCATTGAATGATGAACATCGTGTCCGGGCGTTGCTGGCGCTACGCCGCCGTGAGCTCTGCCTGTGCCAGCTGGTCGAACTGCTGGAACTGGCGCCATCCACCGTTTCCAAGCATATGACCATTCTCCGTCAAGCCGGTTTGGTGGAGGGGAGAAAAGACGGGCGCTGGATGTACTATCGTTGCGCCGGGCCGAAAGCGCCCGCCGCCGTCCGGAGGGGATTGGCCTGGGTGTACGAGTCGCTGAATACCACTCTTCGGGCGAAGCAGGACCTGTCGCGGTTGAAGAAAATCATGGAAAGTAATCCGACCCGACTATGCCAGCAGCAAAAAGGAAAGTGAGAATCCTGTTTTTATGCACCGGCAACTCCTGCCGGAGCCAGATGGCCGAAGGATGGGCGCGCCACCTGAAAGGCGACCTCATCGACCCCTATTCCGCCGGCATCCTCCCGCAGGGATTGGACCCTCGCGCCGTGAAGGTCATGGCCGAGGCCGGCGTCGATATCTCCGGCCACTACTCCCGGTATGTCCGAGAAGTCATGGTCATCCCCTTTGATTATGTCATCACCGTGTGCGGCCATGCCGATGAGCATTGCCCGATCTTTCCCGGCCCGACCACCAAAATCTTCCACGGATTCGAAGACCCCTCCCGGCTGGTTCCCGCGGAGGCCGGAGAAGAAGAAATCATGACGTCTTATCGGCGTATCCGCGATGACATTCGCGCTTTTATAGAAACTCTTCCCGAATCATTATTGGACAAGGATGCTTAAACCATGAGCGATGCCCAAGTAACCGGCCCGCGCAAACTGAGTTTCCTGGACCGTTATCTGACGCTGTGGATTTTCCTCGCCATGGGCGTGGGCGTCTTCATCGGCTGGGCGGTTCCCGGAGTCGAACGATTCATCAACCGGTTCCAGGTCGGCACGACCAACATCCCGATCGCGATCGGTCTTATTCTCATGATGTATCCGCCGCTGGCCAAAGTGCGGTACGAGGAATTGGGCGACGTTTTCAAGAACGTCAAGGTGCTCGGCCTGTCGCTGCTTCAGAACTGGGTGATCGGGCCGGTGCTGATGTTTATCCTCGCCGTAACGTTTCTTGCGGGGTATCCTGACTACATGGTCGGCCTGATCCTGATCGGACTGGCGCGATGCATCGCCATGGTGATCGTCTGGAACGACCTGGCCCAGGGGGATACTGAATACGCCGCTGGGCTGGTGGCCTTCAATTCCATCTTCCAGGTGTTGTTCTATTCTGTCTACGCCTGGGTGTTCATCACCGTTCTGCCGCCGCTGTTCGGCCTCGAAGGCAGCGTCGTCGAGGTCAGCATGAAGCAGATCGCCAAGTCGGTCTTCGTCTACCTGGGCATTCCCTTTATCGCCGGTATGGTGACCCGGTTTATCCTGCTCAAACTCAAGTCTCGACAGTGGTACGAAAAGAAATTCATCCCGACCATCAGCCCGATCACATTGGTGGCGCTCTTGTTCACGATCGTGGTCATGTTCAGCCTCAAAGGCAATCTCATCGTCCAGATCCCCCTGGATGTCGTCCGCATCGCCATCCCGCTGCTCATCTATTTCGTGGTCATGTTCCTGGTCAGCTTCTGGATGGGCCGGAAAGCCGGGGCCGGGTACGCCAAAACCGCGACGCTGTCGTTTACCGCCGCCAGCAACAATTTTGAATTGGCCATCGCCGTGGCCGTGGCGGTTTTCGGCATTAATTCCAATCAAGCCTTCACCGCCGTCATCGGGCCGTTGATCGAGGTGCCGGTCATGATCGGCCTGGTCTCCGTCGCGCTATATTTTCGAAAACGATATTTCCCGGAACCCGGGCCGGGCCGGCTCGCCGGATAACATGGAAACCGCGCTCATTAACGGATAGGGAAGGTACAGGCCATGACTCCGACATTGCTAAAGAAAATCGCCTTCCTTCTGGGCGACTGGAACGTGACGATGGAAGTCAAGCCGGACCCGGAGGGGGAATGGGTGAAATCGGCGGCGACCAGCCGTTTCGAGACCGTCCTCGGCGACGCGGCCATACGACAGACGTTCGAAGGAAGCATGATGGGCCAGCGGTTTCTCGGGTTGGGGTATTTCTGTTTCAGCCGGATGACCGGCAAATGGCAGCATAGCTGGATCGATAATCTGGCCGCGCTGATCAGTTATTATGAGGGGGACTTTATCGAGGACAAGTTGGTGCTGACCGGAGTGGAGAAAGGGCCGGAAACCTCCTCTTTCCAGGTTCGTCTGACTTGGCATTCCATCGGTGAGTCCGCTTTCGGCTGGCTTTTGGAAACTTCCCCCGACGAGCAAAGTTGGTGGCCGGTCATGAAAATGGACTATACCCGCGCAATACCGGTTGCCTGACCGTTCCCCAAAATCTATTGGAAATCGGCCGCCATTTACCTATGCTGTGTGTATAAGTACTACGATGGATATGACAATAACGACACCCGGATTCGGTTGTCTCGTTCGGATAAGGAGAATGGAATGAAACGACTTACCGTTATGGCTCTGCTCATGACCGCAATATGCGTCTTGGCCGCCTTGCTGTCGGCCCAAGACGGCGCCAAACCCAAATTGACCCGGGCATCGATGGGTCCCCCGCAGGAGATGCAGCAGATTGCCGGCCTGGCCGGAACCTGGGACGTGGTCAGGAAAACCCGGTGGGATACGACCCAGCCGCCATTGGAAAACAAGGCGGTTTGCGTCAACACCCTGATCCTGAATGGCTGTGCGTTGGAACGATCCGTTACCAGCCAGATGGGGCAAATGGCTTATGAGGGGAAAGGGACGATTTCCTACCATCAGGGGCTGAAAAAGTGGCAGTACACTTGGTTGGATAACTCAGCCGGTTTATTGAGTCACTATCAGGGGTTGATGACCGACGGAAAACTTGTTGTTTCCGGCGAGGACATCACCCCTCTCGTAACCGTCTGGACGCGGATCACGATCTCGAATATCACCGATCAGCGATTTGACGAGATGGTCGAGAGCTCGAAGGACGGCGGCAAGACCTGGAGGGTAGTAGCCACGTCAGTCTATACGAAGAAATAAATTCCGGCGTCAAGGCGGGGAGTATCACCCTCCCCGCCCGTATCTTGCAGAAGGGTTCAATCCATATCTTTATCATCCGGGAGGTTTCCGCCCCGGCAATCAAGGAGGATTCGATGAAACGAGCAGTCGTCATGGCTATAGTTATGACCGGCCTGCTGTTTCTGCCGGTGCCTCTGTTGACGGCAGACAGCACCAGGGCCGAAGCGCCCTCGATGATGATGGGTGCGCCTGCGGAAATGAAGATGATTGCGGCCTTGGCCGGGACCTGGGATGTGGCCATGAAAGCGCGGATGGATCCCAGCCAGCCGTGGTCGGAAACCAGGGGGATTTGTCTGAACACGCTTGTTCTGGACGGTTGCGGGCTGGAGCAGAAATTCGACGGCCAGATGCCCATGGGACCGTATCGCGGGATCGGAATGATCGCGTTCCATCGCGGTATCGGAAAATGGCAGTATACGTGGATGGACAACATGTTTGGGGCCATGGGCTATTATCTGGGCACGTTTGCCGATGGGAAGCTTGTCGTTTCCGGTGAGGATGTCATGCCGGGAATTACCATGTGGACGCGGATCACCACCTACAACATCACCGACAAAAGTTACGAGTGGACGATGGAAAGCTCGATGGACGGCGGCAAGGCCTGGGTGGTGTCCGGAACAGCGGTCTATACCAAAAAATAGAGGTTACAACGGGTCGAGGATGATTATCCTCGATTCTCCCCGCGCAAGAATGAGAACAAATGGGGCTGGGCGCCGACCGCTCAGCCCTTCAATTGTTTACTGCTCAAGAGCAGTTTGACGCCCACGGCGATTATCAGCACCGGCCAGACATAACTCCAGAACGACCAGTGAATGATATTCATTTCATGCAAAAGCAACAAACCGCCGATGATAACCAGGACGATTCCAAAAAACATGTTCGCCTCCTTTTTCCACTCTAATTAACGGGACTCAACCCCTTTTTTCAACCTCAATTTTGGCGTCGGATCGTTTCCCTTTAGTTCGCCAAATGGCGTGAAAAGTTGCATCCGGCGCAGATTTTCCGTTTATTAGACCGATCGGCGATCATCTCAGCCCAGGCGGTAAGAGGCAATGAACGAACGCACACAACGATTAATCCCCCCGGTTGTCGGCGGCGCCGCCCTGTTGGTCTATTGTCTCACGTGCTGCCGGACGGTTTATGTCGGCGACAGCGGCGAGTTGACCCTGGCTCTCAGTACGGGCGGCATCGCCCATCCCCCCGGATACCCTCTCTACTCGATTTTGGGGTATCTCTGGCTGAAACTGTTTTTCTTTCTGACCCCCGTCCTGGCGGCCAATCTTCTTTCGGCCGCGGTCACCGCCGCCGCCGTGGTGATCCTCTATCTGATTCTTCGCAGAACCGCCGCGGGCCGTGTTTCCCCCTGGATCAACGCCGCCGTTGCGCTGTCTTTCGCCTTTTCCCGTTCGATCTGGGGTTCGGCCACCAATGCCGAGGTTTACGGTTTGGCCGCCTTGGTGTATCTTATGGCCCTGTATATTGTCATTCGGTACTACGAGGGAGACAATCCTTCCGGTTTGATCCCGGCCGCGTTTTTCTGCGGCCTGACACTGACGCACCATTTTTCGGCCGGGGTGGTTGGGGCGGCTTTATTGGTTGTCATGTATCTGCGGCGAAAAGAGCTTTCCTCCCGTCTGATTATCGCCGCAATCGGGGCGTTCCTCCTGCCGATGACGCTCTATCTTTATCTTCCGGCCCGGTTCGACCCGATGCTTCCGGTCAACTGGATGACCGCGAAATCCGCCGCCGGTTTATGGGGTATGATCACCGCCGACATTTACCAGCAGTTCGTGGGCCTGCCGACCCTCGGGGATATCGGCTTGTATCTGCTTCGACTGGGAGGTCTTTTGGCGGCCGCCTTCGGCCCCGGTTTATTGCTTCTGGCCCTTCCCGGCGCGGCCGATGTCGTCCGCAAGAAATCTTCATTGGCTCTGATTGTCACCCTGCCCGCGGTTTTCAACATCATCATGGTTTCCATCTATCGTATCCCGGACTTCGAAGGGTATCTGATACCGCTTGTCGTGGCGGCGGTGTTTCTGCTTCGGGAAAGCGCCGCGCTGATCCCGCAACGGCTTTATGCCCATCGATGGCTTCCGGGGGCAATAGCGGGATTTCTCATCGTATTCCCCGTCGGATTTAATTTTTCAACCTGCGACATCAGCGGTTTTCGCCTGGCCGAACGATTTGGCCGGGACCTTCTGGATTCCGCGCCCGAGAAAACGCTGGTGTTCCTCAAATCGGACAATGGCTCCCATACGGCGCTGTACCTGCGTTACCTGGAAGGGTACCGTCCCGATCTGGAAGTCTATTCGACCAACAGCACCCTCGCCCGTCTTGAGGCGCGGTTCGCAGGGGATGACTACTCGTGGATTGTCGATTCGCTTGATTACATGACCAACCGGGTATACCGCGGGGCCGAGTATATCATCAACCAGGGAGTTCCTCCGGGCTACCCGGACCGGGAATTGGTCGGATTCCTCTACGGTCTGGTCGCGGCGGAAACCGATCAGGCGCGTCTCATCAACCGACGGATATCAGAGTTCATCCGCGATTCACTGGATCGTATCGATCTCAATGATGACTT
>JAQVRW010000115.1 GCA_028700875.1 Candidatus Zixiibacteriota bacterium
CTGTACTTCATGGTCGGCCTGCCGACCGAAACCGACGATGACATCCTGGGCATCGCCGATCTCATCTCGAAGACGGTGCGGTGCAGCCGCAAGACGAAAGGCCAACATCGGATCAATGTCACCATCTCCCCGTTTTCCCCGAAGGCGCATACCCCTTTCCAATGGGACCGGCTGTGCACGTCCGACGAGATCAACCACAAATACGATATCCTCAACCACGCCGTGCGGGCGCATGAAGTGACGCTCAAGTTTCGCGATCCTCACCTTTCCTTTCTGGAGGGGGTGCTGGGACGCGGAGATCGGGAGATGGGGAAGGTCATCCTGGCCGCCTATCGGAATTCCGCACGGTTCGACGGCTGGACGGAACATTTCGACCATACCTTGTGGGCCAAGGGATTTGCCGATGCCGGCATCGACCCGGAACAATACGCCCGCGATCTCAGTTTCTCCGAACCGCTGCCGTGGGACCATATCGATCGCGGTCAATCCAAAGACCAGCTTCAGAAGGAACGCTCGCGCACCTCGGAAAGCGCCGCTCGTCCCCCTGCGCCGGCGCCTGCACTGGCGTCTACCGCTCCGGTCGCCAATGATAACGACATGTATGGCAGGCGCAAGAAACGGGTCGTCGCGGCCTCCGCCGCCACCGCCCCCACGAGGGGAAAAATCCGGCTCAAATGGGGAAAGACCGGGCTGGTTCGATTCCTGTCACACCTCGACAACTACCGGGTTTTCGAACGGGCCATCCGACGGGCCGAACTTCCCGTGGCCTACAGCCAGGGATTCCATCCGCACATGAAACTCTCTTTCGGTCCGCCGCTTCCGCTGGGATACAGCTCCGAATGCGAGTTTTTGGATATACAGGTGGAGGGAAACTGTAATCATCTCCAAATCGCCCAGTTAACCGGGATGCTGCCGGAGGGGTTCTTCATCAGTGAGGATAAACTGATCTATACCAAGGCCCCGGCCATCTCTTCCCTCCTGAACCGAGCCGTGTATGTCATCCATGGCGATTTTGGGGATGGCGGATTGCTGGGGGAAAAGATTGATGGACTCTTGGCGACTGAGTCAATCGTAATCAAACGGACGTCTAAAGACGAAAGCAAGGATGTTGAAATCCGGCCGGCGATCTACCGCGTGGAATTTGCGGTTCGCGACGGTCGGCAAATGATCGAGATGGAGCTCGGGCTTGGCGAAGGAGGATATGCCAAGCCGAACGAGGTTCTTCAGGCTTTGGGGCTGTTTCCTCTGCATCAAATTAGCAGTTTCCATATTCACCGCAAGTCGTTGCAATACAAGGGGTCGGACGGCATAAACCGGGACCCCATGACGGCTGTGGCCTGATCCGTCTTTATCATTTGACGATTTGGTCGATATAAAGTAGTACTAGAGGTATATCGTTAAAGGAGCAACTTGGTCATTATGGCCCCGAAACCAGAAAGTAAACAATCACCGCCAATCGATCCCGGCAAAAAAGTCAAATATGACCCCGTGCGGGCCGCCTGCGTCCATGTCCTGGATATGGTTCTGGAACGCGGGTGGAAAACCGACGAGGCCATCAGCCAGGTTTTCAGCGCTTCAAAGTTCAGCGACCTCGACCGCCGCTTCCTGCTTCAGCTCAGCCATGGCGCGATCAAGATGAAACGACGGCTGGATTTTACGTATTCGTTATTCCTCCAACGCCCCGACTTCAAGATGGACCGTCTGACCCGTAACATCCTCCGCCTCGGCCTTTATCAGTTGATCTTCACCGATCGTATCCCTCCGGGTGCGGCGGTATCCGAGACGGTCAATCTGGCGCGCGGTATGGTTCACCATTCACGGGGCTCCTTCGTCAACGCCGTCCTGCGCAATTACCTTCGGGAACCGAACAAAGTGGTTTTTCCGGACAGGAACACCCAGCCGGAACAATATCTGGGCGAGTTCTACAGCTACCCCGACTGGTTCGTGAAGTATTGCGTCGGCGAATTCGGTTTCGAACGGGCGGAGAAACTGCTGGCCAAAGGAAACCGGCCTCCGGATGTCACCTACCGCCTCAATCCGCTCAGTTTTTCGGCGGCGGACATGAACAAGCTTCTGGATAAACACAAAGTCGGCTACAAGCAGGGCAAATATCTGCCCGATTTCTATCATATAAGCAAACAGGGACTTCCCCTGGAAAAGGAGCTGATCGACAGCGGCCGGGTCTATGTTCAGGATGAATCGGCCGGGTTAGCGGTCAAACTTCTCGACCCGCAATCGGGAGGCCATGTTCTCGATCTGGCGGCCGCCCCCGGGGGAAAATCGACCTATGCCGCCACGCTGATGGAAAACGAAGGCTTGGTGACCGCCATCGACGTCAACCAACGCCGCCTCGAAACGCTTGTGGAAAACGCCCTTCGACTGGGAATCCATATCATCGCCCCGGTCCTGTGCGACATGCTCGATTTCAAAGGCCCCGCCTCCGATCGCGTCCTCTTGGATGCTTTGTGCTCCGGGTGGGGCGTCGTCGGCAAACACAGCGATCTGCGCTGGTCGAAAACCAAAGACGATTCGCAGAAGCTGGCCGAGACTCAGGGCCGGCTTATCCGCCATGCGGCCGACCTGGTCCGCCCGGGCGGCACCCTGGTCTATTCCACCTGCACCATTATCCGCGATGAAAACGATCAGGTGGTCGAGGAATTCCTACTCGAACGCCCCGATTTCTCCATCGACGACCCCGCCAAATATGTCCCCGGGGAACTGATCAACGAACGTGGCTTCGTCAAAACCTACCCCGACGGCGAGAACCTCGATGGCGCCTTCTGCGTCCGCCTCAAGAAAAAGGTTGGCGGCAAATCCAAAAAAGCGTAAACTATACTCCCTTTGAAGAAGTAAGGCTATGACGATCCCGAGACGGAACAAAAAGATCCGGGGCTCATTTTTCCTCCGCAGCCGGATATTCAATCCCTCCTGGCCACAAAAAACCACCTGGGTAAAGGCCGTTCTGGCTGTCGCTTGCCTGTTTATCCTGTTCGTCCTGATCAACAACGTCGTCATGCCGATCGTCACCCGCCACGGCCGGGAATTCCCCCTGCCCGTTATCGTGGGTATGACCGTGGAGCAAGCCAAGCCGGTCCTCGAGGAGACCGACCTCTCGCTGACCGTCACTTCCCAGGAATATCATCCCGACAAACCGACCGGGACGATTTTGTCGCAGTTCCCTGTGGGCGGAACCATGGTCAAATCGGGACGGACCATCAAAGTCGTGACCTCGTTGGGCCAGAAGTCGGTGGCAATACCCGATGTCCGGGGTTTTTCTGTCCGTCAGGCCCGTCTGGACCTCGAAGCGGCCGGGTTCACGCTGGGGGATATTCAATGGACCTTTACCGACTCGCTGCCCGAGAAAGTCGTCGTGTTTACTTTTCCCAAGGTTGGGACGATGATACCATATGGGAGCCCGGTCAACCTGCTGGTTAATCGCAGCGCCGACCAGCAGGTCGTGGCCGTCCCACGACTGATCGGCCTGTCTTTGGAGGAAGCGACGACGCTTCTGGAGGAAAAAGGGCTTAAGGTGGGTAATATCTCCCGCGTAGTTGACGAAAATTATCTGCCGGAGACGGTCATGGAACAATCGGAGGCCGAAGGCGTCGAGCTCCTGCAGGGAGAAGCGGTGGACGTGGTTGTGTCCGCCACAGACTGACCGGGGCAATGACGGTAAGATATCCAGGCAACGGGGTAAACGGAACTTTCTAAACGGGAATACATGATGGCACAGAAGAAAACAAACGGCAGCGCCCCATTTTGGTGGGAAAACCAGGCCTCATACCGACTGGCCTTCGAGGATAAAGATTTCATGGCCCGGCCCGACCTGCGCCCGTTGCGTCTGCAACTGGAACTGATGAAAACGGATCTGGCCCTGGCCGAACATAATATCCGCTCGACCATCGTCGTCTTCGGCGGCACCCGGATTCTGGAACCGAAAGAATGCGAAAAGCGGGTCAAGGCGCTCGAAGCCGAGTTAAAGAAAAATCCACGCGACCCCGTCCTGCTGAAAAAGCTTAACGTCGCCAAGCGGGTGCAAGCCAAGTCCGGCTATTATGACGAGGCCCGTCGGTTTGCCCTGCTGGTGTCGTCCGAAACCCAGAGCAAAGCCAACGGCGCCGAATATGTCATCGTTACCGGCGGCGGACCCGGGATTATGGAAGCGGCCAACCGGGGCGCGCATGACTGCAACGCCAAATCGGTCGGCCTCAATATCAAACTGCCCAACGAACAGACCCCCAACCCCTATATCACCCACGACCTCTGCTTCCAGTTCCGTTATTTCGCCGTCCGCAAGATGCATTTTCTTATGCGGGCCAAAGCGCTGGTGGCCTTCCCCGGCGGGTTCGGCACGCTGGATGAATTGTTCGAAGCCCTGACCCTGGTGCAAACCGACCGCACCACCCGCATCCCGATCATCCTCTTCGGCAAAGCCTACTGGACGCAACTGATCAACTTCGATTTCATGGTCGATGAAGGGACGATCGATTCCGGCGACTTGAACTCGTTTCGGTTCGCCGACACGGCCGAGGAAGCCTGGCATCTCATCCGCGATTACAACACGGAACCCCTCGGCTGGAAATAGAGAATGTACGTCATAACCCGTCCGTATCGCAACGGGTGATGCCATCTTAAGACGAATTGTCATTCTGAGCGAAGCGAAGAATCTCATGGCGGACATATCGAGACCCTTCGCTTCGCTCAGGGTGACAGCATGGTAGGTCGGGTTCTGAGTCGTCCGCCGCAGGCAGAGGACGAAAAACCCGACACTATTCGTTAGGCGCCGCCCATGACCGAAACCGCACACAACCGCACCATGTTCGACCGCATCTCCCCCCGGTACGATCTTCTCAATCGCCTCCTGTCATTTGGACTCGATCTCCGCTGGCGCAACCGCGCGGTGGCGATGTTGGGCGACCTGCACGGTAAGACCGCTCTCGACCTCTGCTGCGGCTCCGGCGACTTCATCGCCATCCTGTTTAAAAAATACCGCGCGAATATCAACCTGATCGGCGTCGACTTTGCCCGACGGATGCTGGATATCGGGCGACTGCGCTTCATGGCCGCCCCCCATGCCAGCATCATTCTGTGCCAGGGCGACGCTCTCTTCATCCCCTGCGGCGACCGGACCATCGATGCCGTGACTATCGGGTTCGGCATCCGCAACATCGACGACAAACCGGCGGCCCTGAAAGAAATCCATCGGGTGCTACGCGCGGGCGGACGGTTGGCGATTGTCGAACCGTCGATCCCGAAAAACCCTCTGTGGCGGACGTTGTTCTCGTTCTATTTCGGCCGCGTGATGCCGTTTGTCGGCGGCGTGATCTCCGGCGACCACGGGGCGTATCAATATCTGCATGATTCGGTGGCGGCGTTTCCCGACCCGGATGATTTCGTCGCCCTGATGCGTTCGGCCGGTTTCGCCAACGCCTCGGCCATCCCGCAGACCTTGTCCACCGCCATGATCTACTTCGCCGAAAAAGCATAACCCTATCTTTGTACCCCACCAAGAATTCCGCCGAAGGCGGAATGACGGGTGGGTTTAAGTGATAACGGCTGAGAAGCATCTTGACCACGTCGTTTAATCCGAAAGGGAAACGCCTCAGGTCCAAAACATGAACCCACCCGTTGGGTGGGGTACAATGTGAACTACGCAGACGATGTTGGGATACTTCCCCTAATTGTGGTACGAAGTTCCTGCCTACACATCGCGGGAATGTCCAAGTCGTCAATGTTTGTGTTCCGGATGATTGCCCGACATTGCTCCGGAGTTGCGTCGTCAGGAAATCCAATCTGTTTTCGAAGTAAAAGCGATGTAGTGCGAGTCAATCCTATGGACAAAAGGCTCAATACCGCAATGCTACTTGCACCACATTCCAAAAACAAGTGAAGAGGAGCAATTGTCTCGGCTGCCTCCTGTTGACCCTGCTCCACTAATACGTGAGATAGTATATCTAAATAAGCACGCACCTGCTTGACATACCTATAGCGTATTTCAGTCTCTAAAGCTTCCATTATTTCACGAATAGTCTTAGCAGCATTCTCGAACCTGCCATTTTTCCTTTGATAAGTAATGTAGTCTCGAATGATCTTGCGTAACGGTTCCTCGTGCACCCACCTGAACGCTAGTAGAGAGTAGAAACGATACTGATTGTTGTCGCGCCCTGCTAAGTACCGATCAACTATATGAAAGACTTCTTGGAGAATGCGATTGCTTCCAGATTGCCAGGGAGCAAGGGGTATCAGATTATCAATATCGGATCGTTGCGACAACATTTCGTATAAATCTTGTAGCCGGTTTGGATTTACTGTCCAGTTACGACGTAAGACGTCCCTAGGCAAAGTCACCTCAATTTCTTCACAAAGTCTTATGACTTCCCGAATTTGATCCTTGATATCTTCTGGCGCGGCCTCAATCAACTCGGCTTGTCGATTTTCGCGCACATAGTCGACGAATATGCGACCAAGTGCCGTGGTCGCCAAATCCGCCTGAGTGTCCGGTATTCGTTCACCTTCTAGAATACGTCTCACGACATCTGCGCCTTTGACCATCACCTCGCCGAAAGCGGATTTGATTTCCGAAAGGTCTTCGCCAGCATAGCTGGGCTCTTCCTGGCCTTCAGGCTGATCCCAACTATTGGAATTTAGGCACCACACGTCGCCTTGAAATTCTTGCAGTAATCTGCCTGCACGACCGGCAAGATTTAGGAAACTGGGGCGATCCATCGGTTGACCGCGACCGCGCCGTGGATTCTCAAGTATAATATGCTTGGCCGGAAGATTCACTCCCTGCAGTAACGTACTCGTGCAACATATGAACTTCAATTTACCCGCCGAGAACAACTCCTCTACTCTTGATCTAACAATTTGTGGCATAAAGCCATAATGAAATGCACAACCATACCTCAACGCGCTTATAAGCTGATAGTCACTGTGAATGTGTTCTCTAAGAAATTCAATAAATTCTAAGATATCGGTGTCTTCAGCCGCCGGTAGTGTCCCTAAGTCAACTAGTTCAGCAACAGTCTTTTCTGCATCATCGGGACGGTTAGCGTATATTATGGTGCACTCTTCCGCTTTCGTAATATCATTTGCAAGTTGCGCACGTCGCGCAAACACACTGCCGGATGTCATATTGAAGTCCACTTCACGTTGGTCTATATGTATACGCTCACCATCAACTTGAAGTTCAAAGGTGGGACGGCGAGGATAACCGCGATCGCTGTTGACGTGAATGACATTCTGAGTAACAGGTGACTCCCTTTCAACTAGGCACTCACTATGTCCCGCACGGCCAAACATTCCGGCCAAAAACTCTGGATTTGAAGCCAACGGGCTAGCGAAATGCAGATCGACCTCTGGAAATCTCTGTAGGACGATGTCAATGACCGTTTGAAGGATAATGCCCCTCGCCCCATCTCCAACACCCTGTGCTTCATCAACGATCAGTGACGTAATATTGACTTCGCCAATATCTGAAAATAGTAGGGTTAGGAGACGCTCCTGTGTTAATACATAAACAACCTTTTCCGCTGGTTCGTTTTCCGTGAGTGGGATTGGAACTGATCGGACGGGGATATCTGACAGCTGAGACTTGTTGAGGAAATTCACAATTCGTAGAAGCACTTGGCGAATAAGAGCACGAGTAGGAACAAGATATACGATACTCGATGAGATTTGCGATCTTAACACCTGTTGGATATATAGGCCTAAGACAAATGACTTACCAGCAGAGGTGGGGGCTGATACGCTTGTTGTTCTCGTGCGATTTAGAATACTCAGTAGATTATACTGAAAATCTGTAAGTGATGCGACGTAATCATCAGCTAAAGTGACCGTGTTCTCTTGATATCGAACATAAGATTCCAATTCCAATAGGAGCGGTGGCAGTTCGGCATGTGTGATATTGTCGTATCGCTTTTCAAGTAACGATCGAGCGGGAAAGTTTCCAAGACGCGAAAATGTCTCTCGCGCTAGTGGTATGAGAACAGGATATTCCGAAGAGTAGAGATTGAGGAGGCGAGTTATTATACCGTAGGCCATCATACGCTCGGAGGGATCGTTCGATAATGCCATTGCGGAGGCCGAACTAATAAGCCGAGTCAACTCCAATTCTGTCAAACGACTCAGCGGTTGTTCTTCCTCAACTGAGTTACCGGGAAGCTGTGACCGTACATCCTCGATTAGCAAATGCTTATAGCTATTTCCCAAATCGGCGGAAATTGGGCTCATGTACCCCCCAGAATTCTTTAAGTCGCCGCGATGAAAGCGTCGCGAAATTCCTGCACCGTTCGAAAAGGCAAGAAGAATACTTCAAACCGCAGTGTCTTGCGCTCAAGGCTGTCAAACCGAGTATTAATTAGGTCACGGAGGCTTATTGTATCTGCTTGCAGGCGAGCAGTTAGGAGATCGGAAGAGCGTC
>JAQVRW010000116.1 GCA_028700875.1 Candidatus Zixiibacteriota bacterium
CGCGCCGTCCCTCAAAGACATAATGCCGCCCCAGGCGGAATTCCGCCCCCACTTCCTGCCCCTGCTGAAGATTGAACGTGCTGCTGCCAAAGACATACAGGTTGGGCAGGGTGTAGGTGCCGATGGTCAGACGGGTGGCCAGCGGGTCGAACCCCTTGCCTATTCCGGGGTCAATCTCAAACGTTTCCACCCCCAGGCCGCGGGTGCCGAAACGGGAGACCTGCGAGGCCAGCATCCCGACGCCGCCGATAGTGATCCGTTGCGCGACCGGGCTGGTTCCCAGGGAGTCGATATCGGACGGACGGTAATTGGTCAGAATCGCCGGCAAAATTTCCTCGGTCGACACGTTTCCGCTGGTTCCGCTGATAATCGGATTGTTCAACGTTCCGGTGATCTGCAGGTCCAGGTCATAAGTGTAATTCCCCTGGGATTCGAAGTCGCTATAACGGCTCTGCGAGCGTATCCGGGTGCTGACATCCAACGCCAGTTTGGGATCCGGTTCCTCGATATTGTCGAATGTGATCTGCCCGCCGGGAGTAATCATGAACACCTTGTCGAACAGGAAATATTTCCCCCGGATCACCTCCAGCGACCCCAGATAGTTGTAGGTGCCGGCGGTCCGCAGGATGTTAACGTTGCCGGAGAATTCGGCGTCGATATCGCTGTTCTTGACCCAAAATCCGGACGGGCATTCCCACATTAGGTCCAAGTCCCACGTCTTGTCTCCCTCCAGCGCTGTCAGAAGGCTGAACCCCGTCTCCGCAGCCGCGAAATTCTCGCGATACGAGGCATATGGCATTTCGATGGTGCCGGTAACTTTGGGTGGAGTCACGCCGGTCACCCGCAGATTGGCGTCGGCCGTACCGGCAAAATCTCCCATTTCATAGTTGACCGGCAAGCCGGTGCAGTTGAGCGCCAGATCATAGGTTAAATTGTTGATATCGTTAACCCGGACGGTGCCGGCGGCGGACACCTTCCCCGGCTCTTTTCCTTTCTTGTATGGAACGACCGCCTCAGCCCTGGTCACCGTCACCAGTTCATCGGCCGCGGTCAACTCCACTTCCACCGGTTCGAACCGGTCGCGGAGATCGACCAGCTTGAGAACGCCGTTTTTCAACGTCGCCACGCCGTTCAGGTGCGGCTTGCGCGGCTGTCCGGTCAGGTCCAGTTCGGCCTCGAAATCGCCGGTGATATATTCGACAGTCGGCAGGAAGAAGGCGACCAGGTCCAGACGGCTGTCGCGGCCGTGGAAGTGTATCATCTGTTCCCGCTGGTCAAAGAACTCGTGGCCCGAATGGAAGGCCAGATTGATCGGAAACTCTCCCGAAATCGTATGGCGCCCCCCGGGCGACAGGAGGATGCAGGAATCGATCTGCAGGGTGCTGTCCCGATAGGTAACATAGGCCTTTGCGTTTCCGAAAAGAAGCGACTGGTATCGCAGGGAATCGATCCCGGTCTGCATGGAAAATACCGGATTGTCGATCCGGCCTTCGATTCGGCCGGTCGAAGACAACGAGCCCGATATATCCAGGCTGTCCTTGAGCATCGCCACCCAGGGAGCGACCGCCATGTTGTCGATTTCCCAGGTCAGCGCCAGAGATTCATCGTAGTCGGCCCGGCCGACAATCCCGATACGGCCGTCGGCGGTGCGGATCTGCACCCGGTCGAAGATGAACCCATTGGAATCGATCCGTAACCGTTGCGCGCCATCGGAGGCGAATTGCCGCCCAGGGTTCAGTTCCAGATCGACCGAGTCCAGATTCAACATTTGAGGATAGGCCAGATAATCCAGGACGCCGCGTCCCCAATCCCGGGAGAATTTATTGCCTACGTATGCGGAATCGATATACAGCAGATTGCTGTCGATCCTCATTCCGGCCCAAATGCTGTCGTACGGATACGACCAGGCGTCACCGTTCCAAGCCGCCACGTCGACCGTCCCTCGTCGGGAGTAGATAAAGCTGGCGATATCGAACCGGGCGTCGAAGGCGCTCGAAAAGAATCCATTGAGCCAGACCGAATCGGACCGGAATTCGCCGCTCAGATTGGGATCGGCGGTCGGTCCGGTCAGGCCGAAATCGGCGGTTCCGCGACCGCCGGGTAGATCGATGAAGGTCTGGTGGACGAAATCGGCCAGTTGCGGCAGCTCCGCCCGGCCGGTAATATCCATTTCCCCGGTGTAATCCAGGCCGCCGTCGAAGACGAACCGGTTGTCGTGGTAATACCCTTCAAATCCCGGGAAAAAGTACAAGCCGTCGGTGGTAACCGTCATCTGCCCGACGGCGCTATGGAAATGATAGATATCGAAAAATGATTCGTCGAGATTCAGATCGAAATCGAGAGCCATGCTCTGCGAATTCAGCCCCCGGCCGGATAACGCCATGCGGCCGGACAGGTCGGAGCTGAAGGAGTTGAACACCAGGTTGTTCAGATTGAAAGACTCCATCCGGGCGACCAGACGATACCCTTCCGGGTGGGACCCCAGGTTCATGTCGCCGTATCCTTCGATGCCGCAACCGTCCAGAACCTTCCCATACAGGGAATCAACATAGATGATTCCCTGATCATAATGGAAGGAGATGTTCAATGAATCGAACTTTCGATCCATGAACATTCCCCTGGCGAGCAGGTCGCCGCCGGTGGTCCCCTCTCGGCGCCAGACCGATCCGGCCAGATCGAGATCGCCCACCAACGCCAGTCCCAGAAACGACACCACATCCGGCAGATGAATCCGGGCGCTGTCGATGACCGCCTCCGCCTGCAGGGTATCCTGAGCCTGAAGCAGGAAGGACAACGCCAGGCGGGAGGAGTCGGTGGCAATGGCAACATTTTGCAAGACCAGGTTGCGGTCGGAATAAGTGGCCAACCCGGAGGCCCGGTTGACCCGCAGGCGGCCGTCGCTGGAATTGAATCGCAGGCTGTCGACGGCCAGGGTGAGGGTCCCCTGTTCCGATTTCATGGATGAGGCCAGATTGACGTCATACCATTTTATGGTCTTTTCGCCCAACCCGAGTTGAAACGCCGCGCTGTCGATCATCAGGCGGCGGACTTCCCATGTCGGCGCTTCTCCCCCGCCTTTCGAGCCGCCTTTCACCACCGGCAACCGCCAATGTTTGGTGGTATCCCGCTGGAGGAACAATTGCGGACGGTCGAAACGAAGGCTGTCGATGATCCATCGCTTATGCCACAGGTTGGAGGCCTGGTAATTGATGCTGATGGACGGGAAATAGGCCAGCGTGATCGTGTCCGGATTCTGCCCAAAGCGGACGTTGACGTCGTTCAGCACGAAGCCGCCGACAAACGATCCCTGGATTTCCCCGATGGTGATATCCAGATTATATTGCGAGGCGATCCGTTCGGCCAACAGGCGATTGACCAGCTTTTCGAGATAATGCGACCGGATCAGGACGAATATGCCCACGGCGATGATCGCCACGATGGCGACCATGCCGTACAGGGGTATTTTGAACCGTTTGCGCATGATCCCGTCACCTGTTGCCGTCCGACCCTCGGGCCGACGCATACAAAACCGTCCGGCCATGCGGATATCCCGCCAGCCACCAACTATTATACTATATGTACAACGGAATCAAGGCAAGGTAAACTTCAGCGGGTGGCGTCGATGCGGCGAAGCATTTGCTCCAGTTCCTTTTGCAGGCGCATGATTTCCGCCCGGACGGAATCGATCCGTCGGTTATCCATGGTACCGTCGGATCGCTGCCCGGAGGCAACCGGCGTAAAGGGGTACCCTTCCGACGGCCCCGGCTGCTTTCCCAGCGTGACGACCGTCACCAGATTCTGGCGGCCGTGAAGATACTCGATGGTGACGGTGCTGTCGGCCCCGGCGGTGGATATCATCTGTTGCAGATCGCGATCATCGTTGATATCCTGGCGGTTCAGACGGGTGATGATATCGCCGACGATAAACCCGGCCGCCGCCGCCGGAGAGCCCGCATCCACGTGCACGACCACGACCGCCTCGCGCAGGACGGCCCCCCGAGCGGAGACCAGTTCGATGGCGCTGGCTTCGAGTCCCAGATACCCGGCGGGACGATTGCCGCAACAGATGATCTTATCGGCGGCGCTGAGAGCGATGGCGGTCGGCACCATGACCACGCCGCCCAGACTGCCCGGGCCGTTATCATCGGTGCTGACATTGCCCGAGATGATCACGCCGATCAATTGCCCGGACAGATCGAAGACCCCGCCGCCCAACAGCCCCGGAAGCAGCGAGCCGGACATCAGGAAAGTGCCGTCGTTCTGCCGTCCGGCGATGATTCCCAGCATGGGATACCCGAACCGCCCGATGGTTTTGCCGTAGGCCAGAGCCAGCCGTCCTTCCAAAGGCGGGAAGGGGGAAATCTCCACGTGATGGCGGAAAACCCCGTCGCTTTTGAGAACGGCCAGATTATGACGATGATCCACCCCGATTAACCGGGCGGAATAGCTTTTGCCGCCGCTTTCGACTTGGAAATTATCACATCCTTCCACCAGGCTCAGGGTGGTCAGGATATGCCCCACCGAATCGATCACCAGGCCGCTGCCGATTATAGCGTTGACCGGTTGTTCGGAGTTCAGGTTTTGTCCGGGAAACCGGGGAATCCGCGATTCCGCAGGACGAGCCTCCACCATCACCACCCCGGGGGCCAAAACGGAGATCATCTGCGACAGTTCCTGGTCGAACGCGCGCAACGACTGGCCGCAGGCGGGTCCGGCCAGCAGTAGTACCCCCGAAAAAAAAGCCGCCAGCAATGGGGCGGCTTTTCTATTGCAGGCGATTGAGATCAATACGTGTTTCTCCGCGTGCTTCGGTTTTGACCGGCCGGCACGACCAGGTAATTCTTGACTATCGGACGAACGCGGAATTCGTTCGTTCCCCCGACCGTCTGCGACGCGGCCATGACGGTCGTCCCGGTTCCGGCGAACTGCTCCGCCGCCGAATGAGACCGTAGCGTCTTGGAATATTCGCGCCAGCGGTTGTACTGCGCCACCATCCGCGAGATGCTTTTATGTTCATTCAACAGCGGATTATCGGTCGGCTGTGCACTCAGGTAGCGATCTTCATCCGCCGCGGACCCGGCGGTATCGGAAGTCAACGCGGCCTGCGGCACCGACGGCGACATGAATCGTTCGCCGACGTTGAAGCTGATACTCAGGGCCAGAACCACGACCGCCGTGGTCGTGATCATCGCCAGCCGCACCCCGCCGAAAAGCGGAATCCGCCCGGGCAAATACGCCTTTGACTTGGTTTCGGCAAACCGTTCCTGCGCGACTCGCGTCAACAGACGCGCCGTGAAATCATCCGACGCCTTCAGACCGGGCATACCTTTAACCATGGCCTGAACCGACCGGATCGCCCCCAGCTCCCTCCGACATGAGGCGCAATCATCCATATGCTTCTTGATCTTCGCGGCCGTGCCGACGGAGACCTCTTCCTTAGAGTAGGCTGACAGGAAGGAGCGCACCTTTCGACAACGCATTCCTTTCCTCCATTCTCGGTTTCAACTTATCGCGCAAGATCGACCGCGCCCGGTTGACTCGGGACTTGACCGTCCCCAACGGCACCGACAAAATCCGGGCGATTTCCTCGTAGGAGACCTCCTCGATATCCCGCAGGAGAAACGCCGTCTTGTATTTCTCCGGCAGGGAGGCCACCGCCGACTCGATGGCGGGGCCGAGATTCGAGGGGATTTTGGCTTCAATAGCCACTTCTACTTCCTTGTTCTGCAGGTCGAATATATCCACAAATTTGTAACGTTTCTTCTTCCGAAGCTCGTTGCGGGCCAGATTCAGGGCGATGGTATAGAGCCAGGTCGAGAAACAGTGTTTGAAATCGAACGAGTCGCGGTGCTGATAAACCCTCACAAACGTTTCCTGAACAATATCTTCCGCTTCCTCATGGCTGATCGGCATCCGCCCGATGACATTCATCAGCCGGTCGCGGTACCGTTCGACGAGGTTGCTGAAGGCGACCGTATCGCCTTGTTGAACCCGTCTGAGAAGATCATGGTCCAGTTGCTTCGCTGTTTCTTTCTCCATAATTCTCCCGCGTCTATTCTTTGATACATTCAGAGACATTCAAAGTTCCGAATGGACCGTCATTAATATACTATATAAACGCGATTGCAGGTTTCCTTTCCGAAAATGTTTTACATCAAACTGTAACCGAACGATTTACTCGTTGGATAACATACGGTTAGGCAATATTCCCGGATTGAGCAAAAAGTGAACATTTAACGGGCAAAAAACGTCAGGGATGGATCAGATTCCAGGGGTAGCCCAAAAAGTAAAGGGCGAAACCGAACGCCGCCAGGATCAGCAAGGGAGGCAGGAATGTCTTATAGACCTTTATTAAGTCGGCCTTGAAATGTTCGGCGGTCAAAAGCAGGCAAAAATGGGTCGGGGACAAGATCATCCCAAGGTAGCCGCTGAGGTGGGCGATGAAGATATTGTTCAGGTTTATTTCCGGGATGTACAGAAAGCCGGACAAGATCGGGTAGCTCAAGCCGATAAACGCCGCGGTCATGCCGGACAGTAGGCCGCATAAAAAAGTCACCACGAAGATGATCGCCACCGGCGGGATGCCGAACCGGGCGACCTCGGCCGGGATGTTCCCCACCGCCCCAGACAGCGCCACCATATCCTTGAAGACCAGTATCCCGAAGACCATGAAGAAGAGCCGTAGGTTGACCGCTTCCTTGATCGTCGGCCACAGCTGCCGCCAGCTGGAACGGTTGAGGACGACGGTGACCGTGATGGCGATCAGAAGCGCGATGACCATATCAAGGTCTATGGCCAGGGCCAGGAATACCGCCAACAAGAGCGGCCATAGCGCCATCAGTAATTGTCCGATAGCCCGCAGGTTGTGCCGGTTGGCCTGGCCGTTGTTGTCGATTCCGCGCAAAAAATACAAATACCCGATCAGGATCATCGCGACGGTCATGATGATCCCCAGATAGGAATATCGCTGAATCGGGATGCCGACGATTCCGGAAGCGAGGATGATCCCGGGATAGAGCGGCCAGAAAAACTCCATGATATGCCGGAACCAGTAATTGGCGGCTGCCAGATAGACCGGCGACTTCTGGTCTTCCTTGAGCACCTCCGCCACCAGCGGCGCCGACAGCAAGGCCCCGCCCGGCATGGGCATCATCCCGATAGCCGCCGGTAAGACCGCGACCGCGGTCCGTTTTCCCCCGGCCAGTTCCTGGGCCGCGATGGTGAGCCGGTCCAGCGCGCCGATCCGTTTGAGCAGATGCCCAAGCACAGTCACGATCACGATGGCCGCAAACAGCTTCCAAAATTCCAAATCCGAAAGAGTATGGCCGAACCCTTTGACCACTTCTATTGGCGCCACGCCGAACAGAAGCGGCAGAATCGCCCCAGCCACCCCCAGCACGTACCCGACGAAGACCTTCTTCTTGATGCCGACGATGATCAGCGCCAGTATAAACAGCAATTTCAAAATAGCCATCGCGCGAAGATACGAGGCTATGCCCTACCTGTCAAATCCGATTTCAAAACAGGCTTGACAGCCCCCTGCCCCCCGCGTATGCTGAAACCGCACATATCGATGAAAGGCGAGACGAAATGGCCGATCCGGTGGTGTACATAAACGATAAGCGGGTCGATTACCGCAAGGCCTCGGTGTCGGTTTTCGACTACACATTGCACTGCGCGATCGGCTTTTTCGAATCGATCTTGGCGGTCGATGACCGGCTGGTTCTGGTCGTCGAGCATTTGGACCGGATGGAATCGGGCCTCGACCGGCTCGGCCTGCAACTGAACTACAACCGCGCCCGGATATTGCGGACGCTTCGCCGCGCGGCGAAAGACCATCCGGGGCACGTCAAGAAGATCAAGATTCTGCTCACTTATGGTTACTTCCCTCTCTGGCCGGGAAGCCGTCCGGGGCCAAAGACGATCATCATCGTGCTGGATCATAAGCTGGAATTCAAGAAGCAGAAGCTGTTGGTCTCCCCGATGGTCATCAGTTCGGCCGACCCGATGCGGGGAATCAAGTCGCTCAATTTCATGACCGAGTGGATGAGCCAGAAACGGGCGCATGACGCCGGGTACGATCAGGGAATCATCGTCAACCAGGATGGCCATATCGCCGAGACCGGTTCGGCCAATATCTTCATGGTCAAGCGCGGCAAATTGTACACCCCCCCGCTGGAGGTCGGCGGCCTTCCGGGGACGGTCCGTCGCGAGATCATCCGGATCGCCGGGGCCAATGATATCGTAGTCCATGAGAAGAAGCTGACGCCGAAAGAGCTGGTGCAGGGGGACGAGATTTTCACGACCAGTTCATTCAAGCTGGTTTGGCCGGTCGTGGCGGTGAAACTCGACCGGGTCTATCGTTTCCTCCCCGGCCCC
>JAQVRW010000117.1 GCA_028700875.1 Candidatus Zixiibacteriota bacterium
GCTATTATCGGAACAAGGGTTTCGACATACAGCGGGGCGCCTCTCTGGATGAAAAGATGAAAGAGGCGCTCGGCGACCGGCGCGGCCGGGGAGTGGGCGGCATGCTGCAACCGTCCCATTCCGCCTCTGCGGACCTGGAGATTCTGCCGCAGGCGTCGCCGACCGGATCGCACGCCCTGGAATCGGCCGGTCTCGGCTCGGCCATCGTCAATCCTTCGCCGATCAGCGCGGCCTCGCTCTACCCCGGCGGACGATACCCCCGCGACGCGGTCGTCTATTGCGCCATCGGGGAAGGGTCCACGTCATCGGTGGAGTTCGGTCGGGCGGTTTTCTATTCGGTGTTCGACCATACGCCCAACATCTACGCCATTTACAACTGCGGCTGGGCCATCTCGGTGGCCGTGGAGGAGCAGTTCCCTGAAGGAAATCCGACCACGCCGTTCGAGGGATTCCAGCGTTTCGGTCTCAAGATCATGAACTTCGACGGCACCGATATCAAGGCTTCCCTTAAAAACGTGAAGGAGGGGATCGACTATGCCCGCTCCGGAGCCGGGCCGGTGCTGATGAACATAAAAGTCACCCGCGAGGAATCGCATTCCGGCTCCGACGACCAGTCGTTTTACATGACGCCGCAGGTCAAACAATGGCACATCGAAAACGATTGTTCGCTGAAGACCGGCCTGGCGCTTATCGAAGACGGCATCGTAACCCCGGCGCAGATCGGAGAGATGTGGGACGAAATCGATGCCCGCGTGACGGAAGCGTCCGACCGGGCGGTCAGAGATTTTCAGCCCAAGACGTACGAGAGCATCATCTCCAAGGTCCTGAGTTGTGCGTTCGAGACGATATCGAAACGCTGGGCCATAATCCTGGCGACCGGAAAAGTGGATCGAACCGCCAAATTCGCCGAGTATGCGCAGAAAAAATATTTCCCCAAACCGGACCTCCCGGAGACGCTGGGGCCGATGACCATGCGTTCGGCGATCAATTATACCTTGTTCGAGATCATGGAACATTCGCCGGAAGCGCTGCTGTTCGGCGAGGACGTGGCCGATTTTTCCGGAGAGATTCTCGATCATCCGGAACAAATGGCGGGTCTGAAGGGGAAGGGCGGCGTCTTTCTGGTCTCCAAAAACGTCCAGCGCCATTTCGGCCGCCACCGGTGTTTCAATACGCCGTTGGACGAAGCCGGTATCCTGGGCCGGGCGATCGGGCACGCTCTTCAGGGAAGACGGCCGCTGGCCGAAATCCAGTTTCTCGATTACATATCGCCGGCCTATCAGATACTCAAGGACCGTATCGCCACTCTTCATCAACGCTCCAACGGGCAATGGACCGCGCCTCTGGTAATCCGGGTAAGCTACGGTGGGTACAAGCAGGGAGCCGGTTCTTTCTGGCACAGCGAAGCTAATATCGGCACGTTCATCAACATCCCCGGTCTGCATGTCGTGGTGCCGTCGAACGCCGGCGACGCCGCCGGGTTGCTGCGAACCGCCTACGCCTGCAATGACCCGGTGTTGTTCTGCGAATCGGTGGCGTTGTACAACCGCCGGGATTGGGAAGGGGTCCCCGTGGAAACGCCCTATCCTCCCCTGGAAGAACTGGTCCCGTTCGGAAAGGCGGCTGTTTATTATCCCGAGCATCATGATGTCGCCGTGATCACGTATGGAACCACGGTTCATCTGGCTCGCAAGACCGCCGAGATTCTCAAGGAGCGGGGAATCGGCCTGCGGGTCGTGGATTTGCGGACGGTCCGGCCTCTGGATGAGGAAACCATCCGGAAGACGGCCGAGGAATGCGGCCGGGTGATCGTTGTCACCGAAGACCGTTTCATGGGCGGAGCGGGACCGACGATCTCCGCCGTTATCACGGGCGGTGACGCCATCAACTTCCTCCAGGCGCCGTTGGTCGTGCTCACGGCTATCGACAGCCGGGTGGCGTATGGTCTCGACGGCGACGCCATCTGCCTGCCGACCACGGAGAAACTCCTGGCGGCGGTAGACGAAGTCAGGCGGTATTGATCGAGGGAGAATAATCCGCGATAGTCTCGGCCCCGGCGGTCCCCGCCGGGGCTTTTTTGTTTCCCGATGCGAAAAACTTGTATGGCCGCGTATGAAAACGGTGTAATATACTGTATGCGTCTGTTGATCTATCTGGCCACGCTGACGATCGCCGCGGTCATTGCGGCCGAACCCCCTGCTCCCGTGTCGGAAATCGACCGGCCCTCCATGGCGCCGTATTTGGGACTGGCCGTTCCGGTTCCGGATACTATCCCGGCATTGACGGCGCCGCCTTCGGGCACGCCATATATCTCCGGCGGAAGCTATGCGCTGTCGCTTGTCGTTGACAAAAAGGGCCACGTGAAGAAGCTCCGTTATCCGTCGGATTCCGCCGATTATTATGCGCCGGTCAAAGAAATATATAAACAATTCCATTTCCGTTTTCTCGACGGCGCCAAGATCGGCTTTCCCTTGAGCGTGCCGGTAACGCTGGAATATTCCCATGCGGTGGCAAAGGCCCGGAAGGTATCGTTGCGGTTTCCCATTGCGGCGGATTCGATCTCGGATATTCTGCTGTTGACCCGCTTTTTCGCGGAGAATAAAATCATCCCTCCCACGGTCGCTTTTCTGCCTCCGGTCTATTATCGGATGCCCTCCGATTGGAAGGCGGCCGATTGTCCCACGATCACCGCCCGCGTATTTCTTGACGCCGAGGGGAAGCTGGAAAACCTCGATTTTCCCTTTCCGGGAGGCGAAGGGATGACCCACCCGGTCCAGGCCGCCTTGATCCATGCGGCCTTGACGCCTGCCCGGAAAAATGGAAAACCGTTCCCGTGCGGATTCTATGTCACCTTCCGGATTTTTGACAACCTGAAGTATCCCTTTACGCCGTTCCGCCCCGCCGATTCCACCCGGACGACGCCGATTACCGGGAAATACTTCATGACGACCTATTTCAACGATCGCGATATCGCGATTTTCCCCTTGCCGCGCAGGTTCGCCAGCGGTGTCATCAGCGCCGGCACGTCTCCGCAGGGAATCATCGGTACCGTGCGGGCCGGGATCACGATCGGCCCAGATGGAGTGCCGGGGCGGATCGATGTCGACGGGGGGCAAAGGCCGCTGACCGACGCCGCCCGGAAAGCGGTCCGGCTGACCGAATGGTATCCGGCGCGGAATAATCGCGGGGAGGCGGTATGGTTTTCCGGTCGGATGACAATAACGCTGGATGGTTCTGCGAGGATCGTATATATCCCCGAATGGGTTGACCGGTAGCGCAGAATCTGCGAATCTAATATATTGTCGGACAATAGCTTATGGGGCCCCGGAACATTTTACGAAAACAACGGTTATGATTACCGGATTCGAGGATGGGGGATGATTTTGTTTCCGTAAGATATTGAATACTATGGCTTTGCCGACGGTCAAGTAAAATTCCCGGCGGCATGCTTTTTGTTACTTTGGAATTGCAATGCCGAATCCGACAGCACATGGGAAGGAATGAGCCGGTTGATGGTACAAGGGATAGAAGGGATGGGATGATGAGTCCGCAGCATTATATAAACCTGGCGACGGCGCTGATAGTCCTTGTCGGCGGAATGATCATCGTCTTCCTGCTTCCGACGCAGTTGGGAAGCGGTTGGCGGGTCGTGATCGCGGTTTTCGTGCTGTTTTATTCCGCTTTTCGCGTGGGCCAGGTGGTCCTGGCTATCCAGCGGGAACGCCGCGAGAAGGCCGGAATATTGACTCATTTGGCGGAAAACGGGGACGGAGAAGAGGACAGAAAAACTCCTTGACTTATAATGGACAGGGTGTATTATGATTGCTTGGTTTTGCTGTCTGAGAAAGGGTTTGGCTGATAACATGAAACCTGTGCGAACCAACTTTACGGGGCTCTGCGGTGTGGCGGTCATGCTGCTTATCTGGGCTTGCAGTCCGGCGGCGGGGGCTGTGTTGAAACCGGAAATCGCCGATGCCCTCAATCGGCATGATACCACTCAGGTTTTGACCCTCATCGACAATGTATTGAAAATCGATCCCACCGACGGCACCTGTTACCTGTTGCGGGGACAGATTCTTTTTACCAGGGGGAAATTGCCGGAGGCGCTGGACGAATTCGAGCGGGCGCTGAAGATCAAGGCGACGCGGTACGAGGCGCTTTATTACAAGGGTTTGATCTTCCTCAAGCAGAACAAGCCGGAAGAAGCCAGGGTGGCGTTCGACGAGGGAGTCAAGAAGGCGCGGGACGAGAAGGCGTTGTTCCACAACGGGATGGGCCTGTACCTCATCGCCGACGGCAAATACGCCGAGGCTGATGTCGAGTTCCGCAAGGCTAGCCAAATCGGGCCCGACCAGGCCGAATATCACGCCAATTTGGGCGATGCCAACTTTTACGCCAAGATTTACCCATTGGCGATCAGTGAATACAATGCGACGATCGCCATGGACACCACTTTCCTGGATGTGTATTTCCGGTTGGCGCGGGCCTATGTCGCTCAGGGCCAGTTTAATGAAGCGCTCGACCAGTTGCGAATCGTTTTGACCCGGGACAGCCTGTACACCTATGCGTGGAAGGAAATCGGCAAGCTGTATACGTTGGCCGGGTTGTCGGCCAGGGACACGGAGACCAAGAGTCAGCGATTCAAAGAGGCGATTGGCTCCTACCGCAAGTTTTTTGATCTGTCGCACGATTCGACCGACGGCGAGCCATTATACAACCTGGGCCGGGCGTATTTCAACCTGAGCGCCTACGCCGAAGCCGATTCGGCCTTCAAGCAGGTGCTGGCAACCGGGAATACCCCCGCGAGCATCTACCTGTACCTTGGGCGGTGCGCGATCGGCCAGGATCAGTATGAAGTGGGGATCGATTACCTGAAGAAACATCTGGCCGGGCTCGAAGAGCGGGCTCCCGGGACCGATGAGAACGGCGCGACAGGAGACATGGCCGATATTCTCCGGCGTATCGCCGACGCTTACAAAGCAATCCAAAATTACGACAGCGCCTCCGCGTATTATGTAACGGCTACCGGTCTCGATACGACCAATGCCAAGGCGATGTTCGACGCCGCGTTGTCGTATCATCAATTGAAAGACTACGCCAGTGCCCTGCCTTACTATGAAAAGCGGATCGCGCTGGGGCCGGACGCCTGGAACGTCTATTTGAACGCGGCATACTGCACGCTGAACCTGCAGGATTACGAGAAATCCGTGGCGTTCCTGAAGAAGGTCGTGGAGCTTGACAGCGCGAATGAGAAGACGTATCCGCTTCTGTCGAATACGTATGTGTACCAATTGAAGAACTGCGAAGAAGGTCTGACGTGGTCCCAGAAATGGCTGCAGCGGGACCCGAATAACTGCGACGCCCTGAAAAACATGGGGTTTTTGTATTTCGGAGGTATTTGTCAGAGCGACAATCTCAAGGCGATCGGATATTTTACCCGGGCCCTGAGTTGTCAGCGGACCAAGGGAAGCGGTGATTGCGCCAATGCCGATTTGATGACGTATATCGCCCAGGCCAATCATTTCAATGCGGTTTCCCTGGCCGAGCAGAAGCAGAAGGCGGAGTCGAAGAAATATTTCAAAGAAGCGTTCGACTGGTACAAGAAAGTCGTGAAATGCGAACCCGGTAACGAGGCCGCCAAGAAGGGGATCAAGGATACCGAGTTTGAATATTGAAGGATGCGGGACGGCTGGGACCGATTCGCACAGGAGAACATATGGCTGAAGCTGACAAAAAATCGCAACCGTTCGAAAGCTCCGATGAGCGATTCCGATATGTCGGGTTTGATGTCTATACCGGAAAGATAGGCAACCTGTTCAAATCCGACGATGAACGGAAATCGCTGGTCGCCAAAGTCATGTCCAAGTTCGGTCGGAGCGAAGGCGAGGTCCGCGATCACTGTACGCTTATGGAGGAACGGGTATCCAAAGGGGAGAAGATGTTCCTGACCGTCGTTTCCATACTGATGGTCGTCTCCCTGTTTCTTCCCTGGTTTTCGGGATACTATGAAATCGTCAACACCAAACAGGTGCCGATCGAATCGGCAGCGGTCGATTCCACCGGGGCCAAGCTGATGGAAATGACCACCGTCACCACGGTCACCCACGACAACCGCTCGGTGAGCGGCTTGGGGACATTGGCCGGCATCGGTGATTACGGAGGCAAGGTCTTTTCCAGCGGCTTCGCCCTGATGCTCAGCGGCCTTCTGATAATCCTGTATGTCATCAGTTGTCCGGTGTTGGCGGTGTTTAATCTCTATCTGCTCTATAAGGTGAAAATGCCCAATCCCGATCAATACGCGCTGTACCTGAAGCGGATGCTTCGATACAACTGGATACCGGTTCTTCTCTGGTTGGCGATGCTCCTGCTGGCGTTCATGGGCGGGTCGTACGGATTCGGCACCAAGGGCTTGGTGAAACAAGTCGGGGAATCGTACGGCATCGGCGCTTTCATAGGGCTGTGCTCGTTCGGAGTATATCTCTCGCTGGGGTCGTTTTTGCTGATGGCCCTCAAGGGTAAAGAAATTTGACATCGGAATAGTAAACAAACAATATAAGGAGTTGTCGCCGTGAAACAGACGATTTTCGTAACCCTGAATACGCTGATCTCGTTCAGCATCGGCTATATTGTCTGGGGAATAATTCTCAAAGGCACCCAGGAAGGCACGATCGCCCATTCCGTCTACAAGGGCGGCCCGCTGGTGGTTCTCCTGATCACGGTTCTCTTGATGTTGATCGCCTTCGTCATCGAGCGGTACTTGTCGTTGCGCACGGCCAAGGGCAAAAGCTCCGTTCAGGTCTTCTTCAAAAACCTGATTACCCATATGCAGAACAACGACTTCGAGTCGGCTCTGGCCGCCTGCGACAAGCAGCGGGGCACGACCGCCAACGTTCTGCGGGCCGGGATCGAGCGATACATGAGGGTCAAAGAAGACACCGGCATGGATATGGAAAAGCGGATCACCTCCACCCAGCAGGCGATTGAAGAAGCCAACGCGCTGGAAGGCCCGCTTCTGGAACGCAACCTGATCGCCCTGTCGACGATCGCCTCGATCGCCACCATGATCGGTCTGCTGGGCACGACCATCGGTATGATCCGCGCCTTCGCGGCTACCGGTTCGGCCTCCGGCGGCGTCATCGACGCCACGCAGCTGGCCACCGGTATTTCCGAGGCGCTGGTCAACACCGCCGGCGGTCTGATTTCCGGTATTCTGGGAATTTTCTTCTATAACTTTTTCGTCAACAAAGTGGACGCCTTCAACTACACCACCGACGAGGCCACCTATGAAGTTCTCCAGCTGTTGAAGGCCAAAGAGGCAGGTCGTTCTAAATGAAGATGAAGAAGAAAAGACGAATCGGCATCCGCATCGACATGACGCCAATGGTTGACATCGGCTTCCTTATGCTGATTTTCTATATGTCGACCACGCAGTTCAAGCCGCCGGAGACTAAGGCGATCAAGCTGCCGACGTCGCATTCCCAGATTTCGTTGCCGGACAAGGACGTTATCAATGTCACGGTAACGAAGGACGACTCCATCTTCGTCGATTATATCGTCAAGAAGACGGTCAATATCGACGGCACCGACGTCTCCATGCCGACGCGGATTTATGATGAGGCCTCCACCAACACGGTGGCGTCGCTCATCAACGCCGCCCGTATCCGCAATCCCCGGGCGTTTCTGGTGATCAAAGCGGACAAGGATTCCAGCTATGGCACGCTGGAAGGGATAATGAAAACGATGCAGGAACAGAACCTGAGTCGTTTCCAGATTGTTACTAATGTAGAGAGAGATATCTAAAGGTGGTGAGATAACATGGCTGGAGCAGATGTAGGCGGTGATCGGCCGAAAAAAGGCGGCAAAAAGGGCATCCGACGTCCCAAGCGCCGCCTCGGCATCCGTATCGATATGACGCCCATGGTGGATATTGCGTTCCTGCTTCTGATCTTCTACATGGTGACGACGGTGTTTTCCATGCCCCAGGCGATGGAAATCAACCTGCCGCCGGCCGATGAGCAAAAGACGGAGCTCAAGATCAAAGAGTCGAACGTCCTGACTATCCACGTGGACGAGAAAGACCATTACTATTGGAATATCGCCCGGGATCTGCCGGTTCCCTTCAAGGTTGACTCGCTGAGAACCCTGTTGGTGGACAAGAACAAGGAAAACGCGAAGCTGAACACGCTGATCGTGATCAATCCCAAGGCGCGATATAATTCGATGGTGAATATTCTGGATGAAATCGACCTGATCGAGCGGTCGTTCAACACGACCACGGCCAAAGATATGGGCGTTACCCTCCAGGAATTCAACGACCCGTCAAACTCACGGGCCGAGGAATTCAAAGAGCGGAAGTTTTCCTACCGCTACGCCATGTC
>JAQVRW010000118.1 GCA_028700875.1 Candidatus Zixiibacteriota bacterium
TTCCGATCTACCCAAGCGCTTACCGACGGGCGGCGATGCTTTCCGCGGCGCACGAGGATCCGCCACAGGCGGACCCCGCACGGGAATAACCTACCCCACCCTCCCCCCACGGCGGAGAGGGGCACCCAAGCGCTTACCGACAGGCGGCGATGCTTTTCGCGGCGCACGAGGACGTACGCCGCGCACAAATGTCTCCGGTCTATTCTGTTACCCATGTCCCCGGTCTATACCCAAGCGCCTACCGACGGGCGGGGATGCTTTTCGCGGCGCACGAGGATCCGCCACAGGCGGACCGCGCACGGGAATAACTTACCCCACCCCAAGGGGTGGGGCACCCAAGCGCCTATCGATAGGCGGCGATGCTTTTCGCGGCGCACGAGGATCCGCCGCAGGCGGACCGCGCACGGGAATTTATGAGGAAAACTCCCGGCAGATGTGGACATCTGCCGGGCACAAATCGGAACCCGACCTACTGGCTGGCCCAGTTTTTCGCGGCGCACGGGGACGTACGCCGCGCACGAAACGAGCGCAAAGCGCGTGCAATTGCAGGGGCTTGGCGGCTGAGACCGGGGTGGTCGGGATGGGAAAGACCCGGCGGGGGTCTGAATGCGGCCGGGGTGGGCGTCGGATCGTGAGGGAGGGCCGGCGGAAAATACGGGATTCCGGTCGGGGGCGGGGGATTCGTTTTTTATTGATTATCGGTTACTTGGGCGGGGTTTTGGCCGATTCAGGGAACAGAAGGGAAGATTTCGGCATTAGAAGGACAGATACCTTTCGGTTTATCCGGGAGAAAGGATGAGACGACCGGCGAATGGACTCAAAAATGGTCTTGACGGGCGGGTTTAGTTTCAATATACTAAATATCTGTGTTGATTATGGGGCCCATAGCTCAGTTGGTTAGAGCAGCTGACTCATAATCAGCGGGTCCCAGGTTCAAGTCCTGGTGGGCCCAGTTGATCTTTGAAGATGAAAAAAGCGTTCGGTCGGGCAATTAGCTCAGTTGGTTAGAGCGTTCGGTTCACATCCGAAAGGTCACTGGTTCAAATCCAGTATTGCCCACCATGAAAGAAAGCGGTTCGGTGAATACATCGCATTCCGACATGTTCCGGCGTCCCAGTTCCCGCGCGGCGGGATTACTGCAGTGCGCCGGAAGCCGAAAACAAGCATTTTATGGTGCCTGTCACGCTGTTGACGGGCACTATTTTTTTGTCCGTACTTCTGTTCGCGAAGGAGTCATCAATGAATGGTGATTTGGAGTTGTTGCTAAAGCTGCAAAATATCGACTATGACCTGGGGGAGCTGGAGCGCTCGAAGGAGTATATCCCGGACATGATGGACAACCTCCGGCGGGAAATCGATGATTCCCGGCAGAGACTGGAATTGACGCGGGAAGGGCTGTCCAAAGCCCAGCTGGAGCAAAAAGACGCGGAACTGCAGTTGACGGAACGGCAGGAACGGCTGCGGAAACTGCAGGAACGGATGATGGCGATCAAGACCAACAAGGAATACGACGCGTTGGTCAGCGAGATCGATCAGGTCAAGCGGGAGATCGGCACCCTGGAGAACCGGGCCATGGAGCTGATGGGGTTTATCGAGAATCACGAGAAGGAAATCCGCGGTTACGTTGAGAAGGCGGAAGCCGTGGCCGGCGCCAACACGGAACAGCTCAACAGCCTTCAGCAGCAGATCGACTCGGTCGGCAACAAGGTCGATGAGAAGACCCATGAACGGCACAGCCTGGTTTCCCAGATCAGCAAACAGACGATGCTGGTCTATGAGCGGATTCACCGAGGTAAGGGCGGGGCCGTGGTCGTGTCGGTCAAGAAACGCGCGTGCGGCGCCTGTTACAAGGCATTGCCCCCGCAACGGATTCAGGAAATAAAAATCGGCGACCGGATAATCACCTGCGATAGTTGCGGCCGGATGCTGGTGTGGACCTCGGAAAGCGACGCCTAAAGCGGAGCGATCGGAAAAAGGGACTTGCATTGGAGAGGCTTGACGATTGAAGAAATGCGTCTGATGCCCGGATATCCCCGAGTGGCGGCTGCCGGCGATGACCGATCTGCCGAGGCGGCGGAAAGAGCCGGGGCGGTCGGTTCCGGATCGGCTGAAACTAACCCCTCTGTTGCGATAATCTTTTGTGCGAGAGATAATTACGTCGTAAGCTCCAAGGCGGGCGGGTTTAAGAATATGCCGTTTGGGGGCTTTTGGGGAAACCACGAAGGAAAATCCCCTGTTTAAACCTAGGAGACTCGGCATGCGGGTCTCTGGAAAGAATCTGTCGGCGGGGAATTATTGGGTCGGCGGATTGAAAGGGTTGCGTAAAACGGCCGGATATAGTAGAATACAGTTAGCCGCATGCGGGATTTGCCTAAGGTGCGGCCATGAGAGCGGCCGAGTCGCCTAATTTATGGCGACGCATATAGTTGTGGAAATGTTGTTGTTTGTTATAGAATAATGTTGGAAGAAAGCAGGAAAAACGGTCGCGTCTTATGACTTAAGCGTAGGATGAGGAAAGTCCGGGCTCCGTAGAGCCAGGGTGCCCCGTAACACGGGGGCGGAGCGATCCGACGGAAAGTGTCACAGAAAATAACTGCCAACCCGTCCCTTTGGGACGGCGGCGATGGTGAAAACGCGGTGTAAGAGACCACGGGCGTCCCCGGAGACGGGGAGGTCGGATAAACCCCACCCGGAGCAAGGCCAAATAGGGAAGGATGAGGTAGGCTCGCCTCGTTTGACTTCCGGGTAGGCCGCATGAGGGTATGGGCAACCATGCTCCTAGAGAAATGACCGTTCGCCCGCACGGGCCGACAGAACCCGGCTTATTTCCTGCTTTCTCCACAAAAATGGGAAGTATTCCTATGACCTGGGGAGAAAGACCGGTCAGTCAGAATTGGGTCCTGGCCACGGACCCTCCCGAAGAACAGATGAATGCGATCGCCTCGGCCATCGATCTGCCCAAAACGGTCATCAAGATCCTGATCAACCGCAAGATCGACACGGTTGAAAAGATCAAGGCATTCATCACGCCGCGCATGGAGGATTTGTCCGACCCGTTCATTCTCAAGGGAATGACCGAGGCCGTGGCGCGTTTGACCGCGGCGCTTCAGGACAACGAACGGATCATGATCTACGGCGACTACGACGTGGACGGCATCACGGCCACGTCGTTGCTTTTCCTGGTGCTCAACCGCCTCGGGGCGCAGGTCGATTATTACCTGCCCAATCGTTTGGTCGAGGGGTACGGGTTGACCGAAGAGGGCATCATGGAGGCCAAACATCGCGGCATCAGCCTGCTGGTGTCGGTCGATACCGGGATCACGGCCGTGGAAGAGGTGGAATTCGCCCGCGCTCAGGGGATCGACTGCATCATCACCGACCATCACGAGACCGGCGACCGTTTGCCGAACGCGGTAGCGATCGTCAACCCCAAGCAGGTGGACTGCCATTATGATCTGGCGGAGTTGTCCGGCGTGGGGGTGGCGTTCAAGCTGGCCCAGGCGTTATATCGCAAGTTGGGCCAGGACTCCGCCGAGCTCGATGAACATCTCGATCTGGTGGCGTTGGGGACATCGGCCGATATCGTGCCCCTGTTGGGGGAAAACCGGACGCTAACCCGGTTCGGATTCCGGCAAATCGCGCGGACCACGAAACCGGGATTGAAATCGCTGGCGTTCGTCTCCGGCCTGATGGGTAAGGAGATAGGCACCGGACAGGTGGTTTTCGTCCTGGCGCCGCGGATCAATGCGATCGGCCGTCTGGGCGACGCGCGTCAGGCGATCAAGCTTCTGACGACGAAAGACGAACAGGCGGCGGCGAAAATCGCCCGCGAGCTGGACTCTGAAAACAAACGACGGAAGAGTATCGACGAGGCCACGTTGAAGGAAGCGATGGCCCAGATCAACGAGGTCTGCGATCTGGAGAACGAGAAGGCGATCATTCTTTGTTCCGAAGGGTGGCATCTCGGCGTGATCGGCATCGTCGCCTCGCGAATCGTCGAACGGTACCATCTGCCGACGGTCCTGATCGCCATCGACAACGGCGAAGGAAAAGGTTCGGCCCGATCCATACCGGGGTTCCATCTCTGTGAGGCGCTCAAGAAGTGCGAAGATACTCTGATCCGCTACGGCGGGCACAAATACGCCGCCGGTTTGACGATCAAACCGGAGAACGTCGCGGAATTCCGCCGTCGCATGATCGAAGTCTCCAGTTACATGCTGTCGGATGACGATATGATCTCGAAGATGTTCATCGACGCCGAGATCGAACCGGATCAGATCACCCGGCAGTTTCTGGACACTTTGGAATTGTTCTGTCCCTTCGGCCCGATGAACATGCGCCCGGTCTTTCTGACCCGGAACCTCGAAGTCGTAGGCCAGCCGTATTTGGTCGGCCGCAACCATCTGAAGATGAAAGTCCGTAAGGGAAACTCGTCTCTGGACGTCATCGGCTTCGATTTCGGCGATCTGGTGCGGCCGCTGGCGACCCGGTCGGGCACCATTGACATGACCTATGTGATCGAGTACAATAACTGGAACGGAGTCAGCCGCATTCAGCTCCGGGTCAAGGACATCAAATTCGACGCCGGCCAGCTCCCGCGAGGAAACGCGCCGTAGCCATGTCGCTTTATACCGAATTCCTGGACGGATCGGTCGTGGCCCTATCCAGGATCATCAGCCATATCGAGAATCGCCGCGAGGGGTATCAGGAGGTCTTGTCCCGCCTGTACCGCAGCGGCGGCCGGATGTACCGGATCGGCGTCACGGGACCGCCCGGGGCGGGCAAATCATCGCTGGTCAACCGTCTGGCGGGTTTGGCGGCCGAGGCGGGCCATCGCGTGGCGGTGATCTGTGTCGACCCGAGTTCGCCTTTTACCGGCGGCGCGCTTCTGGGAGACCGCCTGCGGATGCAGGATATTCCCCTCGACAAAGGTGTGTTCATCCGCTCCATGGGCAGCCGCGGTTCGACGGGGGGACTGGCGGCGGCGACCTCCAACGTGGCCGTGGCGCTGGATGCGTTCGGTTTCGATACCCTGTTCATCGAAACGGTTGGCGTGGGGCAGATGGAACTGGATATAATCGACGCCTGCGATACAGTCGTGGTGACGCTGGTGCCGGAATCCGGGGACGCCATCCAGGCATTGAAAGCGGGGCTGATGGAGATCGCCGACATTTTCGCGGTCAACAAGGCCGACCGCGCCGGAGCCGAGCAAATGGTCTATGATCTGCAGTCGGCCATGGAAATGAAAGCGATCCACTCCGAATGGATCGTCCCGATCGTTGCCACTCAGGCGACCGGCAATGTCAATCTGGACGAATTGTACCGGCATATCGTCGGCCACAAGGCATTTTTGGAAAACACCGGCCTGCTGGCGCGGAAACGCACGGAGCAATTGAAGAAGAAGGTGGAGCAGGTGCTGGTGAAATCGATCCAGCGGGATATCGACCGCACGCTGCTCAACGGCGCCGCCCTGGACGAGATCGCCCTGCGCATCATGCGGGGGGAGGACGATCCCTATTCCGCCGGGCAGGCGCTCTTTCAGCGATACAAATTCGGCTCTTGATTTTGGGTCCCCGACCGTATATCTTTACCACCTAACGCGGACAGCCTGACACGACGGAGCATATGATGTTCGATAAGTCATTTATAGACGAACTGAGGGAACGCCGCTGCCAGTGGGACAAGGAAAAGGAAAAATACGGCCAAAACGCCCGTCCACGGTACATGACGGTCTCCGGCGACGACGTCGATATCCTCTATGGTCCCGAATCCGTCGATATGGGCGGTTATCTCGAAAAGATCGGTTTTCCAGGCCAGTATCCATACACCCGCGGGGTACATCATTCCATGTACCGGGGCCGGATGTGGACCATGCGGCAATTCTCCGGCATGGGCACGGCCCGGCAGACCAACGAACGGTATCATTATCTTTTGAAGCAGGGCCAGACCGGGCTGTCGGTCGCCTTCGATCTGCCGACGCTCATGGGGTACGATTCCGACCACCTGCGCTCGACCGGTGAAATCGGCAAGTGCGGGGTGGCCGTGGACACCCTGGCGGACAGGGAGACCATCTTCGACGGCATCGATCTGTCGAAAATCTCGACCTCCATGACCATCAACGCCCCGGCCTCGATACTCCTGGCGATGTACGTGGCGGTCGGCGAAAAGAAAGGCATTCCGTCGCACAAGCTGACGGGGACTCTGCAAAACGACATTCTCAAAGAATATATCGCGCAAAAGGAATGGGTTTTCCCTCCGGAGCCGTCGATTCGTCTGATCACGGACCTGATGGACTTTTGCGCCCAGCATATTCCGAAGTGGAATACGATTTCGATTTCGGGGTATCATATCCGCGAAGCCGGGGCCACGGCCGCGCAGGAACTGGCCTTCACCCTGGCCGACGGTTTTCAATACGTGGAATCGGCCATCGCGGCCGGGCAGGATGTGGATGTGTTCGCGCTTCGGCTGTCGTTCTTCTTCAACGCCCATCAGGATTTCTTCGAGGAGATCGCTAAGTATCGGGCGGCGCGGCGCATTTGGGCGCGGCACATGCGCGACAAGTACGGCGCCAAGAAGGAAGAAAGCTGGAAGCTTCGTTTCCACACGCAAACGGCCGGCTGTTCATTAACGGCCCAGCAACCCGAGAACAACCTGATGCGGACTGCTTACGAGGCCCTCTCGGGCGTGCTGGGAGGAACGCAGTCGCTGCATACCAACTCCATGGATGAGACGCTGGCGTTGCCCTCGGATAAGGCGGTTTTGCTGGCCTTGCGGACGCAGCAGATTATCATGAATGAAACCGGCGTGGCCAACACGATCGATCCGCTGGCGGGGTCGTTCTTCGTGGAGTATCTGACCGACAAACTGGAAATCGAGGCAGAAGCGTATTTCGACGAGATCGCACGGCGGGGCGGAGTCCTTAAAGGGATCGAGGAGGGATTCTTCCAGCGGGAGATCGCCAAATCGGCCTATCGGTTCCAGAAGGAAATCGAGCGCGAGGAACGGATCATCGTCGGGGTGAACGGCTATGTCATGGATGAGGAGATAACCATTCCGGTTCTCCGGATCGATGAATCGGCCGGTCGCGATCAACTGGCCTCGCTCAAAAAAGTAAAGCAAAGCCGCGACAACGACAAGGTCAAACGGACCTTGGAAGAGTTGGCGGTGTGCGCCAAGGGCGACGGCAACACGCTTAAGGCGATATTGGATTGTGTCCGCGTTTATGTCACTCTGGGGGAGATCGTGGATACGCTCCGGCCCATATTCGGTGAATACCAGGAACCGCCGATGTTTTAACCGGCGGCAATACGGGGAAAAGAATTTATGTCGGAAAAAATAAGAGTGCTTTTGGCGAAGCCGGGTCTCGACGGGCACGATCGGGGGGTGAAGGTCGTGGCGGCGGCGTTGCGCGATGCCGGGATGGAAGTGATCTACACCGGCCTGCGGCAGACGCCGGAGCAGATCGTGACGGCCGCGATCCAGGAGGACGTGGACGTGGTCGGCGTTTCGATCCTGTCGGGCGCGCACATGACGCTGTTTCCGGCTATCATTGATTTGTTGCGGCAACGGGGCGGCGGCGACAAGCTCGTGTTCGGCGGCGGCATTATCCCGGACGAGGATATCGCGGCGCTGGAAAAGGCGGGCGTGTCCAAGCTGTTTACGCCGGGGGCCAGCACGGTCGATATCATCGACTGGGTTCGGAAGGCCGTGGCCGCCAGGAAGAAAGATGAAAAGCTTTTGTAAGAAAAAAACAACCTAACCACAGTGGGAGGTTACCACATGCAACGATACAACGTCCATGAAAGTCAGCAGCCCGTCCGGGACATGGTGGCGGCGTTCGGCGAGAAGGAAATAAAGCCGGTTTTCATCGAACTGGATCGTCGTCCGGAACCGCAGGTGCTTCCGAAGGAATATTATCGCAAGCTGGCCAAAGCAGGATTCATCGGCTTCTCCATGCCCAAGGAATATGGCGGCGGCGGCCGGAGCGCCTTGGAGTATGCCACGCTGATCGAGGAGCTGGCCTGGTGGGACGGCCCGACCTCGCTTCTGACAGCCGTGCCCCAGCTGGCGGTCTATCCGATCATTCATTTCGCCAACGAAGATCAGAAGAAGAAATATATCCCCAAGGCCGCGTCCGGCGAACTTCTGCCGGCTTTCGCGCTGACCGAAGAAAACGCCGGGTCGGATGCCGCCAACCAGAGCACGCTGGCTCTGCCGAGCGGCGACAACTACGTGATCAACGGCAAGAAGCATTTCATCATGCACGGCGACTTCTGCGACTACT
>JAQVRW010000119.1 GCA_028700875.1 Candidatus Zixiibacteriota bacterium
AAAACCCATCATCACCCCGTCCAATTGAACATCTGGGCCTTTCTGGTGATTGTGATGTCCATTGCCATCGACGCCACCAGGGTACGGGTGCTTCGCCGCGTGGCCAAAAATACAGCAGCCAGGCCCTGGCCGCCGATGCCCTCCATTTTTCCTCCGATATCTATGTCTCGATCGTCGTCCTGATCGGACTGGCCGCCGTTAAACTCGGGGTTCCGATTGCCGACCCGTTGGCCTCGTTGCTCGTCTCGATGTTCATCATCTACACCGCCTTCCGCCTCGGCAAACGGTCGGTCGATGTCCTGCTGGACCGCGCCCCCGCCGATGCCGAAGGGACTATCCGCGACACGATCAGGCAGTTCCCGGAGATTCTCGGAATCGACAAGATTCGCCTGCGCAGCGATGGCCGGATGACCTTCGGGGAATTGACGCTCAAGGTCGACCGGGCATTGTCGTTCGGACGAGCCGATACGCTCGGCGACCAACTGAAAAATATTCTGCATGAGCGGCTCCCGTCGACCGATGTCACCTTCACGCTCACCCCCGCCTCGACCGAATCGGAGAAGATCGCCGACACCGTCCGCTTCGTGGTCTCGTCGTTCAACCTGTCCCTGCATCATCTGATCATCAACGAGACCGACCAGGGCCCCTTCGTCTCGATGCATATCGAGATGCCGGGTGAGATCACGCTGGACGAGGCGCACGCCCGCGCCTCGGAGGTCTCGCGCAAACTGCATCAGGTGAACGATAAGATCGTGAAAGTGGTCATCCATACCGAGCCGTACGGCCTGCCGGGCGGCGGGCACGGCGGCGAATTCGCGGACTTGAACGAACTGCGTGGCCGAATCAAGCAGATAGTCGAATCATTCCCCGGCGTCAACGACTGCCATAATATTATTTTGACGCCGTTGGCCAATGGCCTGGCCTTGTCGGCGGACATGCGGATGGATGGCTCGTATTCGCTGGGCCAGTCGCATCAGACTTCGGAACAGGTGGAGAAGAAACTTCGCGTGGAGATCGCCGATTTGGCTTCGATCACATTGCACCTGGAGCCTCTCGCCCCCCCTCCCCCCGCGTGGTAATTGTATTGTTGTAGGGGCGAGTGGGTACTCGCCCATTCCTGTCTTTCATTAACGATATTCTTGTAGGGGCGTGCGGCTGCGCGCCCGCGTTCGATGCGCGTCCCGCCGTGGCGGGTGCTCCTGACTATTCTCTCTTCCCCGCCCCGTGCTCCTGACTGCTTCTGTACTGAGCGTCCTGCCGCTTGCGGTTATGATTTTGTGGTAGGCGCGCGCGGCTTCTCGCCCGACTTATTTACAAGTCCTGTGCTTGGGTGCCCCGGCCCTCCGGGCCGGGATTTCTGCGCGGCCTGCCCGCGGTGGGTGGCGCACCCCTTCAGGGGTGCGAACCGACTATCGCCCCCCGCCTTAAACGGGACGGTCGACAGATCGGAAAAAGGAATTGGCCCGGTCTTGCTTTTTTGGGGGCGAACATTTATACTGTTGTATTCCTAAATTGGGTCGCCACAAGGGGAGGAAATCGGCATGATAGCGGATCAAAGGCAGGCATTAATAAAATTGCTTGAGCAGGGGAAAGAAATATCCCCCGAATGGGCAAAGATTATTTTCCCCCCAGAGAAACGGGAATACGAACTCATATATCATGGCAAAGACCGAGAGGAAGACATCCTCGCGGATACATTGGCCGTCCCGCTTCAACCTGTGCGGACTTTTGGACGAAATGGCATTGATTGGCATAATATGTTGATTTTCGGTGACAATCTCCAGGCCATGAAGACATTACTATAAATGAAAAAGAATGGTATACTGTGTAATGCTGACGGGACACCTGGCGCGAGACTTGTTTATATAGACCCGCCTTTTGGCACCGGTGATGAATACGCAATCACGGACGACGTACGCGCATATTCTGCCAAAATGCAGGGCGGCCGTTTTATTGAGTTCATGCGAAAGAGACTGATCCTCCTCCGTGAGCTGATGTCGGACGATGGTACGATTTACATTCGCATAGATTATCACTTTGGGCACCACATAAAACTCATCGCTGATGAAATATTCGGTTCCAACAACTTCCATAACGAGATCATCATAAACCGCTTCAAGCGCCAATTGCGGGGGTTGACCTGTTATAATGTGGCAACTGATTCGCTCTTTTTCTATTCCAAATCAACCCGATTCCTTTTTCACGAGGTCATCCGCCCGCGGCTTTGTTCCTTTTGCGGCCAAGAGGTTGAGCCAAAGTGGTTGCCAATGTCCTCACCTGGTTTGCGCCATCCACCCGAAAGACGCATTTGCGGTAGACTCTTGCTCCCTCCGCGCGGCCGACACTGGACGTTCACGCAAGATAGAATAGACTTAATGGAGAAGGAAGGCCGAATCCGGATTGATAACGAAGACCCCTGGACTGACCTTGAGGGCACCCGCCATGCCGGCGTTCCAGAATACCTGCAGACTGAGGAATCACCCGCCGATTCAAATTGGACCGATATCAAAGGTTATGTTCGTAGCGCCCGTTACCCAACTGAAAACCCTGAGGAACTACTCGCGCGCGTGCTCAATGCCTCTTCGGCCTCAGGTGATCTCGTTCTCGACGCTTTCGCGGGCTCTGGGACCACTTGTGCCGTTGCGGAGAAATTGGGCCGTCGCTGGGTGAATATCGATTGCGGTAAATTATCTATCTACACGATCCAGAAACGGCTCCTTAATCTACGGCGCGACATCGGGAACAAAGGTCATAATATCACGCCAAAGCCTTTCACTCTATATAATGCGGGTCTCTACGATTTTGCCAAGCTGCGTGAATTATCCTGGGATTCGTGGCGCTTTTTTGCCCTTCAGTTGTTCGGCTGTCGCGATGAAACGCACAAGGTCGGCGGTATTCAGTTTGACGGTTACCGCCAAGGCCAAAGCGTAATGGTTTTTGACCACATGGCTATCAAGCATAGAGGTGCCTGCATAACGGAAGAAACTATACAAGAAATCCACCATGCCGTTGGGTCGAAGGTTGGAGGCAAAGTCTTTATTATCGCGCCTGCGTTGGCGTTTGACTTTCAGCAGGATTACATTGACTTGGACAAGGTCCGCTATTATGCCTTGCGAATTCCATACTCCATAATTCACGAGTTACACCGCCAAGAGTTCACTGCCCTCAAACAACCTTCCGACGAGAGTTCTGTCAACAACACTGTTGATGCCGTCGGCTTCGACTTCATAAGGACGCCGGAACTCAAATACAAAACCGGGATGGAGAAACAGGCTGGTGATCTTTTTGGCACCTGCTTTATAAAAATTGAGACTTTCAAGAGCGATGCGGTCGTGCGTGAGCCTTATAAAAGGAAAGCGAATTTGGAAACCCTATCCATGGTAATGCTCGATTACGACTATGATGAAGCCAACAAGGTTTTCGATCTTGACGCAGTCTACTATGCCGATTCTCTCGAAAAGGGAGACTGGAAAGTCCGTTTCCAAAGGGAAAAACTCGGCACCATAATTATGGTTGTATTCCTTGACATTTACGGTAATGAAGCACGTGTATTGATTGATACAAAAGTATTCCGTAAACCCAGATTGAACCGCAAAAATGGACGTAAGAAATGACAGCGACACTTGGCGATAGGCAGACTTATAGAAACGAAGATCTTGTCCTGCGTATTTCTCCCAAGGTCGATCCTTCGCTCTGGGACGATGTTAAGTATGAAGCCTTTATTGACGAGCTATGCGGAGATAGGCAGTATCAAAAGGACGCCATATTTGCTGTTATGCGGTACCTCGCTGGGCGCAACTATAATAATCTTATCGATTTGGCCAAGGAAAATTATAATGATAATGACGAGATTCAACGCCGCTACGGCTCATGGGCAAATATGGAACGCCACCTCCAGTTGCCTGGACAATTAGCGTGTTCAATTGATATGGCGACCGGCACAGGCAAGAGCTACGTGCTTTATGGCTTGGCCGTGATAATGCTTGCTGAGGGCCTTGTCGATCGGGTGCTTGTTCTTTGCCCATCCAACACCATCGAAGCGGGTTTGTCGGCAAAATTTAGGGACTTGGCGAGCAATTCCGATCTACGCGATCAATTGCCCGAAACCACAAGGGTGCACACCCCAAAGATCATTAACGCTTCCGAGAGCATAATTACAGGTTCCATATGCATAGAGAACTATCACGCGATTCTCAAGCATACGAAATCATCCATTCGCGATAGCCTTATCGGCCACGGAGCCCGTGTAGCCGTTTTTAACGACGAGGCCCACCACGTCGTGAACGAGTCCGGCGCTAATGTTAAAAGATGGAAGGAATTCCTTTTAAATCCTGAATACGGGTTTCATTATGTAGTTGGAGTCTCTGGAACCTGTTACGTCGATGATGAATATTTCGCTGACGTGGTATACCGCTATTCATTGCGGCAGGCAATTGAGGAACAGTTCGTCAAGAAAGTAGAATATGTGGCGGAAATGCCACAAACCGATAACCCGGATGAGAAGTGGCAATTAATTTACAATCGCCATCAAGCTTGGAAAATACGTCTTAAGAAACATGGCATTCGCCCGTTGACTATCATAGTCACGAAGGATATCAAAACCTGCAAACTGGTTGCCGAGGAATTGCAGGCTTTTCTACAGGAATGGGAGCAAATATCGCCTGATGACGCTAAAATCAAGGTCCTTCCGGTAAGCTCTGCACCGGAGCATCAACCAAATGTTGCTTTATTGAAGGCTGTCGACCGCCCCTCAAGCAAAATCGAATGGATTGTATCGGTTTCCATGTTAAATGAAGGTTGGGACGTGAAAAATGTTTTTCAAATTGTTCCTCATGAAGAACGCGCCTTTAATAGCAAGCTTCTAATTGCCCAAGTTCTTGGGCGCGGGTTACGTCGTCCGACGGATTGGCGAGGTTCGGATCCTGTTGTCACGGTGTTTAATCATGACGCTTGGGCCGCTCGAATTCGCCATCTTGTCGACGAAATTCTGGAAATGGAAAACCGGCTTACCTCTTCCGTAATCGAAAACTCCACTTACCATTTTGTCCTTCACAATCTGGACTATACGCGTGAAACAGACACAACCGATTTCGCCAAAAAGGGAGAATATCGTTTGCTCGAAGATGGGTACGTCGATTTACCTGACCAGGTGGAAATCGAAGACGTCACCATCGCATTTGAACAAGCTGTTACTGGCAATCACTCGATATTTAAGACGAAAATCGAGCATAAAACATATTCTATTGACGAAGTTGCCGAGGATTTGTACAGGCATTTGCAAGCTATCGATATAGAATCCAAGGACGCCGAAAAGCCCGCAAACCGTACACAATACGCCATGAAGTTCCCTTTGGAACGTTGCCTTGAAATCGTAAAAGCCTCTGCCCAAAAGGCGCGAATCAGAAGCGGTCGTATCACTGAAGAAAACCGACAAAAGATTCTCCAGGCCTTGGGCCCGCTCCGTCGCAAATTTGCAAAACGCGTCGTATACAAACTCACCCCCAAAGCCCTGTTGACTGTTAATACAAACCAACGTCAGGATGTCAGCGCAAGTGCCGCAGATATTCGCCGGGGCGTAAAGACGGTGTTTTTTACGCCTGATTGTGCGAATACTATACCCGTTGAACAGCAGGAGTTCTTTGCTTGCGTGACGGACCATGACGGAGATTACCGTGCCGGTAGCGAAGAGGTTGCAAACGCCTATGATTTCAAGACTCCCTGTAATATGGCCATTGCCGATGCGGGACCGGAACGACGATTTATTCGTATACTCTGTGACCGGAATAACGCCACCCAAATCGACGGATGGTTGAAGAATTCGCCGCAACGGTTTTACGCTATTGAGTACGCCTGGAAAAAAGGCGAACACCCGAAACGAGGAGACTTCAGCCCTGATTTTTTCATTAAGAAGGCCAATGTTATTTACGTTATCGAAGTTAAGGAGGATGCCGAAATCTCTGATCCTTCTCCGGAAAACCAGAAAAAATTCGAGTACGCCCGCGATCATTTCATCCGGTTGAACGGATGGCTACAAAATGAAGGCATTCCCATCACTTATCAATTCAACTTTCTTACCCCCAAGGATTTTAACAAGTTTTTTATTAAACTCCGTCAGGGTGACGTAATTGGCTTCCGGTCCGAATTGGATATTGTTCTTGGTAAACCGCTATAGTACCCTCCCAAAATCAACACCGGTTTGATGGTGAATACGAGGCCGCACCCCTTTATTAGATGAAACCATCAGGTTCTATCCGTCTAGGTATTGGGCAATGGTTTGTCATGCTTGGCGAAGCGAAGCATCTCGGCTCTTCATGGGCTGAGACCCTTCGCTTCGCTCAGGGTGACAGGCCGGCCCTTCAGAGTAAGAATAGCCGCAAAAAAGTATTACTTTGTATTACAAAATGGCCAAAAACACCAAAAATGACAAACCGAAACCATTTCCCGGCAAGTCAAAGCGCGCCATATTGTACCAACGAAAAAATCCCGCTTTTCGCCCTCAAATCAGTATAAGAATGCCATCGTTTCGCACCCCTCTTCCCTTGGGAGAGGGGCCGGGGGTGAGGGACAAAAAAGGCCGTTCGTCGCAACCGGCCTTTTGGGCGAGTACCCACTCGCCCCTACAATAAAATTGGCGACGTGGTGTAGGGGCCGGGTTTCCCGGCCCGTTGTGCAGCGACAATGACGCGGGCGTCCGCCGCGGCGGACGCCCCTACAAAGCAACTATGCGGAGGATCACCCCTTGCCGGCGCAGCCGAAGAGCTTGATCTTCATCCGCATCTGCTCTTTGATCGCTTCCTTGCCGGGGCCTAAAATCTTGCGCGGGTCGAACTCGCTCGGCTTGGTCGTCAGCACCTCGCGGATCGCGCCCATGAACGCCAGCCGCAGGTCGGTGTCGATGTTGATCTTGTTGATCCCTCGGGCGACAGCGTCCTTGTAGGCCGCATCCGGCACGCCCATAGCGCCCGGCAACTGCGCGCCGTACTTGGCCGCCTTGTCCAAAAGCTCCTTGGTCACGCCGCTGGCGCCGTGCAACACCAGCGCGATCCCGGTCCGCTTCTTGATCTCGGTGATCCGGTCCATGGCCAGTTTCGGCTCCTGCTTGAACTTGTACGCCCCGTGGCTGGTGCCGACCGCGACCGCCAGCGCATGGACGCCCGACTCCTTGACGAACCGCTCGGCCTCGTTCGGATCGGTCAGAAACGCCTCGTGGTCCTCGACCTTGACGTCGTCTTCGATACCGCCCAGGCGCCCCAGTTCGGCCTCGACACAGACCCCTTCGGCCGCGGCCATCCCGACCACCTCTTTGGTGATGCGGATATTCTCGGCCAATGATTCCTTGGAGGCGTCGATCATCACCGAGTTGAACCCGGCGTCGATGCACATCTTGGCGTCTTCGATCCTGGCGCCGTGATCGAGATGGATCGCCACCGGCGCGGTCATCTTGGCGCTCCCGGCCTTGACCATCGCCATCATGTACTCGATCCCGGCGTACTTGATCGCCGACGTCGAAGCGGCCAGAATGACAGGGGCTTTCAGTTCCTCGGCGACTTCCAGCGCGGCCTGGATGAATTCGAGGTTGTTGACGTTGAACTGCGGAATGGCGTATGATTCCTTGACGGCCTTTTCATACATCTTGATAAGCGACGCTAATGCCATGGTCATTTCTCCCGGTTTGTAACAGGTGAATATTCTTCTATGAAAAATGACGTCAATCCACCCTCCCGGCGCAACAAAAAGTCGCCTCTTGCTTGAGGCGGATAGCCGTTGCCACGGCACCGATTCCGTCGGGGTGGCCCGCTTTTTTTGACCGAAAATCCGGAAATTATGGTATAATTCGAGGACGTTATGAAATGCGCGGTTTTAATAGTGTGGCTATTGGTCGGGTCGGCTATGCCGACCAGGTCTCAGGAGATTCCTCAGCTCCTGCCTCGTCTGTCCGTGCCGCAACATCGGGCCGATACGGTCCGTCGGGTGAACCCGGACGCTCTCAGCGTTACCCGGCTGAAATACGGCGGGGGCGGCGACTGGTACTGGGGCAGTTCGGCGATTCCGAACCTGTTGCAGTTTATCAGGGAGCAGACCGCCTGGCCGGTGGATATGGAAGAAAAGAGCGTCGGGATCGAAGATGAGGAGCTTTTCGCCCATCCGTTTCTGTTCGCCACCGGGCATGGAACAATTCGGTTTACGGACAGCGAACGGGACCGCCTTCGGGCGTATCTTCTGGCCGGGGGATTTTTGTTTATTAATGATTTCTACGGCCTGGACGC
>JAQVRW010000120.1 GCA_028700875.1 Candidatus Zixiibacteriota bacterium
TTCGTCCTTACTCACATCGATACCAACATACCACTTGCTCATCTGCGCCTCCGATGCTACTTTATCCCTGGATGCCTGGCGCCAACCTTGTGAATACAGGCTGTCCGGTCATCTCCGGACGCCTTAGGTCAGGCGCCTTGGCGCCTGACAATCGGCAGTCACATGAGGGGAAGCTTCTTGTGGGCTTTCAACGACAGGTACAGCCAGGCCAACGCCGCCCCTTCGAGCGCGCCCAAAATCATCCCGCCGACGACGTCCAGCGGGTAATGCACGCCGACAAATATGCGCGACAGGCCGATAAGAAAGGCTAAGGCGATCCCCGGCCACAGATACCGACGGAACAGCAGCCCCCAGAACAACGCCTGGCCGAACAGGTTGGTGGCGTGCGACGAGGGAAACGAATACCCGGAGCCGCATCCGACCAAAAGATGCACCTCCATGATCTTGCACGGACGCAGGCGGCCGATAAGCGGTTTGATAAGCGACGCCGAACTCTGGTCAGTCAGCGTCACGACCACGATGGAAAACAAAACGGCCCACAGCAGTCGTTTCCGTCCAAAGACAATCAGCGCGATAATACCCAGACCATAGATGCCGCGCAGGAAATTGTCGTTGGTGATAAACGGCATGATCATGTCGGTGACCGGATTGGCCAGGTCTCGATTGATGAACAGAAAGATGCTCCGGTCGAGTGTCAGCAGCCATTCAAGCATAAAAGGTCCTGTGGCCTTTCATGAAGGTGATCGTTTCGTCGAACGTGGGGATGCCGTCGCGGGCGCCGCGTTTGCGGCACTTCAATGCCGCCGCCGCCGAGGCGAATTTGAGCTTGTATGCCAGATCCCATTTCTTACGAATGCCAAAAAGGTACGCTCCGTGGAAAACATCCCCAGCCCCGGTGACATCAACGGCCGCGACTTTGTACGCTTTCTGGAAAATCGGTTGCCCGCCGGCATCGACGCCGTACGATCCGGCGGTGCCGCAGGTGATGACCACTTCCGGAATGCCCAGCGCCCGAAATCCAAACATCGCCCGAAGCACCGACCGGGCGCCGAAATAGTGCAACGCGTACTCTTCGGCGCAGACGAGGTAATCGAGAAAGGGGAACAGGTCATCCACCCGATTGCGAACCGAGCCGACATCGAGCATGATTTTGGCGCCGACTTTTCGCCCCCATCGCGCCAGCTTGACCGCCGCCTCGATATGACGGCCGTCGAGATGCAGCAGCCTCGGATGCGGCAGGTGCGCGGTATTGATATCGGCCGGTTTGAGATACAATCGCGGCGGGGCATCGAGCACAATGGTGCGCGCGGAGGACGGTTGCTCTATCCAGGCGAAGGCCAGTGCGGTTGGGCATTTCTTGCGGACGATACATCGGCTGTGGTCTACTCCGAATCGATCCAACTCTTGGCGGGCGAAATCGGCCCAGGAATCGTCCCCCAACGGCGCAATCAGGGCCGCCTTCCCCCCACCGAGCCGGGAAAAGGTGCAGAGCGCGGTGGGAATCGGCCCTCCCCCTGCGATAAGATGACTCTCCGGGATGCCATTGATCTTGAGGCCCCGCGCAGGGTGCTCCGCCATGGTGACGAAAAAATCGACCGGGGCGATCCCCAGCCCCAGAAGGTCAACCCGCTTTGGCGACGTCAATCTTCCCCCCGGTAAGCTCCCGCAACTGGGAGATGAACGTTTCGGTCTTGGATTTGCGCACCTCGATCTCCATGGCGATGTTTTCGCCGAAATCCTGCGCGATGATTCGATACTGCCCGGCGTTTATCAGCCGCATCAGGCGGTCGTAATAGGTGAAGGGCAGGGAAAATCGCAGATGATCGCAAATCAGCCGCTCGATAATCTCCGTCCGGTCGAGCAGTTCGGATGCCGCCTGGGCATAAGCCCTGGTCAACCCGCCGGTGCCCAGCTTGACCCCGCCGTAATACCGAACCACGACGATCATCGCATTTTTCAGCTTGCGGCCGGTGATTACCTGATGAATGGGACGTCCGGCCGTCCCCGACGGCTCCCCATCATCGCTGTACTTGAACTCCTCCCGCTCCAGACCGGCCACCCAGGCATAGCAATGATGCGTGGCGGCGTGCTCTTTCCTGCGCACCGTATCCAGAATGGCCTCCGCCTCCGCCCGATCGACAATGGGATACCCCAGAGCGATGAAACGGGAGGCTTTGATCTTGATTTCGTGGTTGCAGGGTTTGGCGAGGGTCAGGTAGCTGTCGGGCAACGTTTCGGTCATAACCCCTCTGTCAGACCAGCGCCTTTAAAACCAATTCGATATCCTCGGGCGAGGTCAGAGGGATGGCGCCGTAATCGAAAAGTTTGTTGTAATGGGAGGTGCGCTCGCCGACCAGCACAAAGAGAAGCTTGCCCAGCTCGTGGCAGCACTGGGCAGCGTCGAGGGTCCCGACCGAAGCGGCCGACACCTCGCCGATTACCACCGCCCGGGAAAGACCGACGATCAACCGGTTTCGTCCCAAAAGCCGTCCGCTGTTGACCGGAGTGTCCGGCAGATGTTCGCTGATCAGACCGCCGGTTTTGACGATGACGTTGGCCAGGGGTTGGTTTTCCGCGGGATATATCTGGTTGAAGCCGCATGGCAACACGGCGTAGGTCGCGCCATCGGCCTTGATCGCCCCCATATGCCCGGCGGTGTCGATTCCCCGCGCCAGTCCCCCGACTATCGACACGCCGCGTTCGGCCAGGCGTCGGGCGATATCCACGGCATCGGCGATCCCCTCAGCGGAAACCTCCTGCGACCCGATCACGGCCACTCGTTTCTCGTCATCGGCCGGAAGCCGCCCCTGATAATAGAGCAACAACGGCGGATCGTTGAGTTCGGTGAGAATGCGGGGGTATCTTTCATCGAGACAACTCACCACCTCGGTGTCGGAAGCCTCCAGGTAATCGAGTACCGCCTGAGCCTTATCGAGGTTGTTATCGGCGGCGGAGATGGCTTTCGAGCGGCCCGGGCCGATACCGGGAAGTTCCTGGAGTTCTTCCACTTCGGCCAGCAGGATATTATCCACCGTCCGGAAATGGGCCAACAACATCGCAAACGTCCGTGGGCCGACCTCGCCGGTCATCTTCAACGACAACACCCGCGCGGCCAGGGAAAATAGACTTAAATCGCGCATGCGAATAATCTACGTCAGAACCGCTCCGGGGGCAACCTCAATCAACGCCTTCGTCTCCGGTTGTGATTATTGGAAAGATCCCCGGCGTTTATTCATTGCCGGTGACCTGGGAAAGAGTGTATATTTGTCCCATGCGATATTATACCATCCCCATTGTCCTGATCGTCCTGTTGGCAGCCGCCTGCGGCCCGAAGACCGCTCAGGAGCGCCTGTCCAAGGTGCAACGATTGACGGAGGCAAGGCGATTCGAAAAGGCGGTCGAAGGACTGCCCGCGCTCATGAAAGAACTTCCGACCGATTCAACGGTTCTCATGCTGGGGTGCCGGATTTACATCGGCCTGAATCAACCCGACAGCGTGGCGGCATACGCCAAGAAGTTGACCGCGCTGTATCCCCTTCGCCTGGACGGATACCAGATTCTGTATCAAGCCGCCGGTGCGATCGAGGATTACCAATCCCAACTGTGGGCAGTCAGCCAGATAGGATATATCGAAGGCGACCGGGCCAAATATTACCCCGAAATCGCCCGGTTGAATTTCAAAATGGGGAGTTATGGGCTCGGGATCTCCGTCTGCGAGGAAATCCTGAAAAAAGACCCCGGCAACTCCGAGATGCGGTTCCTGATGGCCAATGGCCTGGCTTCCGTCGGGCAACTCGACTCCGCCATCACCATCATGCGAGACTTGGACAGCAAGAATCCCAACCAGATCGAAATCCTCTCCAACCTCGGCTCCTTCTATGCCACCAAGAAAGATTTCGCCCAGGCGAAAGGGTATTTCGACAAAATAACCGCCCAGCATCCCGATTATATCCCCGGCTGGTTCGGCCTGGGCCATGTCCGTTTGAGCCTGGGAGATACCACCGGTGCCCGCGAGGCCTACCGGCAGGTTTATCAGCGCGATACCACGTTTCTGGGAATCGACAGTATCCTGCGGACTCTGGACAAATTGCCGTTATAGCGTAGCCGCGGCTCCGGCCTCGCACGCTCTTGATTCTTATTATCCTGCGGTTTACAAGCCCACTATAGTCCCCTGGAATCGGCGGAAGATGTCGAATACGTCGATCTGCGCATATGGGGGAGCGGTACGTTTTGAAGGGCAATCAGATGAAAAAACGACGGCCCAAAAAAGATGACGGCCCGGCAGAACCCCAACCGGGCCAGTCATCGTGCCCCCGGATTCAAGCCCCCTATGGGTTGGGAGACTTATTGCATCCGGTTTTACTAATCTTGTTCAGACAAGGAGAAACATTCTCCGCCGATGCACCACCGGCCGGCAAAATATCCCGCTTTCCGAGTGTCACCCGGTTTGAACCGTCCCTTAAGAACGCCGATCGGTTCTTTGGCCGCGTCGAGGATGAGTCCGGCAAAATGACCGGCGGCCATCCGGCCTTCACCCCGCATGTACCAGACCCCTTTCACGAAACCCTGAAAACGGCCGGTTTCATTGATATACTTGCCGACAAAATACTGTTGGCCGGTCGAATCGGTTCCCCATTCGCCCATGACCGTCCCGATGATCACCCCGTTGTTGGAAATCCAGGTTCCATAGAAGATTCCCAAGCCGGTCGTATCCCGTCCCCAGACGCCAGCCAGCGCACCATGGCGAGGCGCGCCATCACACCGCAACGATTGGAAGGAAATAGCGTTGCCGGACCCGATCGTAATCAACGTGTCCAGATCGTTCAGTTGATCCATGGTGAAGGTCGTGGATAGTTGTCCCGATTCATAGGTCACAGTGACGACCTCGTCGGTAGTCGACGGGGGGATGACCAGGCGCAAAGCCAGACCATCGTAACCGCTGGAAGTGATGGAAGCCCACTCCACGGAACCGGGCAGAGGGGTCTCGCTCGGGGAAATGATCAGGGAATCCTGGCCCGGTTCGAACGCGATCAATCGGGTGACGAAAACCGCTCCGCGGCTGATCGTCAATTTGCCCGACCAGTCGGTCTTGTCGATGATGTTCGTGTCGGCCGCGAGGTTTCCCCAAACCATGCGGAAACAAAAAACGGCCTTATCCGCCAACGCTTCTAGGCTGTCGGCCGACGGCGTCAGCATCGCCGGATCGTTGTAGATATTGTCTTCGGCCACGATCGCCTGCAGGTCGGGGTCGGCGAAGGCCGGGGCCTCGTCGGTGGCCGTATATGACCCAAACTGCTCTTCCGCCGGAGCGGGGGTTGGATTCGTGGACGACGAGCATCCGGCGATCAAACCCAGTATCGCCACAAGCGAGAGCAGGAGAAAAATCCTTTTCATATCCATATTACCCTCGGTTCAAACTTGCTTCCTCTACCCTCTCCTGTAACAAGCCCCGTGCCAAAGCCCTCGTTCAATATTCCCTCTTGTTGGATAACGGCTTACCTTCGGTCGGAGACCGGGCGACGGCGCTTTTTGTACCGTGGCGTACATCCCCGGCGCGGGAATGAACCGGACCGGGGCGGATGATAGAAAACAAAATAGGCCTTTCATTCGGGAATTTCGGCGTCAGCGGAACAATTTCTCTTAGGTCAGGTTATGACCAGCAATGGAAATGGAATGGATGGGCGGACGCATCGGAATCGACATCGACGCCATCGTGGGGCTTCGCAACGGGACAGACATCGTCATCAGTGACCGGCTGGACATCGTGATCAGACATCTTGACAAGTTCCGCCTTTCTGTTCTATATTCTTGAAGGTGGGTTAACCTCCGCGACAAGGAGAATTCGAATCATGAACGCCTTTGAATTTGCAATGAAAATGGAGTTGGACGGCAAAGAGTATTATGAGGAACATGAAGAGAAAACCGCCGATCCCGGATTGAAGAAAATTTTTTCCGAGTTGGCCGACGACGAATGGCGGCATTACGAACTCTTTCAGGCCATGGCGGCCGGAGAGAATCCGGATTACGAAGCCGTTCTCAAGACCAGTATCTTGAAAACAACCCGGAACATCTTCGAGAAACTGAAAGCCTCCAAAAAAGAAATCGGCGCCTTTCCGGCCGATTTCCGAGAAGGCTGGGTCAAAGCTCGGGAAATTGAAGCCAAATCGGAAACGTTCTATCGCGAGCAGGCCGGCAAAAGCGATAGCGAGAACCAGAAGAAGATTTGGCTGCGGATCGCCGATGAGGAACACAAGCATTGGGTGACGATCGAAAGCGTGATCGGCTTTCTGGACCGCCCCAAGCAATGGCTGGAAGACGCCGAATGGTCCAACCTGGAACCATATTGAAAGACATCGTGTCTGTCACCAAAACCCCGCTTCGGCGGGGTTTTTTGTGCCCGTTTATTGCCTTGAATTTCGGCGATTTCTAATGGTATACTGTTTGAACGGCTGAAGGCGTTGATCCCCGGCGGCCTTTTGTATAATATCGCCGGGTTGGACGCGGTGGAGCTATAGATGAACAATGGCCACCGCTATCGGATCGGCGCCGATGAACCGGACAAGTTGAAACAGATTATTCCTCAGAACATGGCCGCCGGAAAATAAGGCTACGAAAAACCCCCGCGCGGATGACCGTGCGGGGGTTGGATTCGTTTTATCAGGCCGTCATCCGGCCGATTGTCCCACTCACTACGGCGAAACGGAATTGGCTCTCATCGAGGCCTCGTCTCTCTTGCCGCCACGATGGAAGTTGAACTGCAGGCGATCTTCGCCTTCGGCGACGACAATCTCCAGCTCGCAATCGCCGGCATACTGGCCGCGCAGAATTTCTTCGGACAGCGGGTCTTCGAGATATTTCTGAATCGCCCGCTTGAGCGGCCGCGCGCCGAACGACGGTTCGAATCCCTTCGTCGCCAGCCAGTGCTTACCCTCGGGGCTGAGCTTGAAGGAAATCCCTCTCTCCGCCAGACGGTTGGCCAGATCCACCAGAAGAATGTCGATGATCTCCTTGATATGATCCAGCGTCAGGGAATGGAAGATCACCACCTCATCGATACGGTTGAGCAGCTCGGGATTGAAGAGCTTGCGCAATTCCTCGGTGATTTTCTTCTTCATGTTGTCGTAGTCGGCGGCGATTTCGAGCTTGTCGAAGCCGACCACCTTCTGATCGCCGATCTCGCGCGTCCCGATGTTCGAGGTCATGATGACGACGGTGTTCTTGAAGTCCACCTTGCGGCCGAAACTGTCGGTCAACTGACCGTCGTCCAGAAGCTGCAACAGGATGTTGAAAACCTCGGGATGGGCCTTTTCGATTTCGTCCAACAGGACCACCGAGTATGGTTTGCGGCGGACCCGTTCGGTCAACTGGCCGCCTTCCTCGTAACCGACATATCCCGGAGGGGCGCCGATCAAACGGGAGACGGCGAATTTTTCCATGTATTCGGACATGTCGATACGGATGAGCGAATCGACATCCTCAAAAAGGAACTCCGCCAACTGACGGGCCAGTTCGGTCTTGCCGACACCGGTCGGTCCAAGAAAGAGGAAAGAACCTATTGGCCGGCGCGGGTCGCCCAGGCCGGCGCGGGAACGCCGGATGGCCCGGGTGATGACCGAGATCGCCTCAGTCTGACCGACGATCCGTTCCTTGAGCTTTTCTTCCATCCGCAGCAGCCGCTTGGATTCCTTCTCCTCGAGACGGAAAATCGGAATGCCGGTCATGCTGGAGACCACCTGAGCGATATCTTCCTCGGAAAGGGTGATCATATCCTTGGAGCGTTGCTCCTCCCATTCCTTCTGCATGTCGGCCAGTTTTTCCTTCTTGAATTTGATCTCGTCGCGGAATTGCGCGGCGGTTTCGAAAGCCTGATTCTTGACCGCATCTTCCTTGCGCGACAAGAGGGTGGTGATCTCGTTTTCCAGATCGCCGAATTCCTTTGGCCGCGTGAATGAGGCCAGATGAGCGCGCGAACCGGCTTCGTCCAGAACGTCGATCGCCTTGTCCGGCTGGAATTTGCCGGAGATGTACCGGCTCGACAACTTGACCGCCGCGTGTATCGCCTCATCGGAGATTTTGATCCGGTGATGTTCCTCGTACTTGGGCCGCAGGCCGATCAGGATTTTAACCGTATCATCCTCGTTGGGCTGGTCGACCATCACCATCTGGAACCGCCGCTCCAACGCGCCGTCTTTTTCGATATACTTGCGGTATTCGTTGAGCGTCGTGGCCCCGATACACTGCAGT
>JAQVRW010000001.1 GCA_028700875.1 Candidatus Zixiibacteriota bacterium
TTGATGATCACAACAAATAGCGAACGCATTCAGAATATACGGTCAGCCTGTGATGCTTTGCATGTCCCCGACAAAGCGAAACAATTTCTTTGGCTGGCATCCAGGGAAGATATCAGCGAGAAGACACTTTTTACCAAAGTCTGGCGATCTGTGGATTCTAGAGACGTGACACTCTACGGAATTCTCTAATGTTTCCGCGAAGCAGAGGGCGGACAACTCTTTGTGAGTCCAAATGTCATGCGATAAATACCGCGTGCCCCCGACAGCTTTTTTTCGTGGATGTTCACGCCAACATAGAGATATTGACGTGACCACGATTTGAAGCGGACTCGTTCAGGTGCGAAATAGGACAAACTGTCGAGAATGATCATGGGCGCGCCATAAATTGCATTTGGATTCATGTCATGGGGCTCACGAAGTAGTTCAGACATCGACGTGTAGAACGGTGAGCCATCGGGATTCGTCTTAACGTATCCGCCATACTTACCGACCTTGAATTGCAGCAGCGGGCCGTTGCGGGCAGTCGCATTTGGTAGGGAGACATTAATTGGTGTTATTTCCTTGAGAAAGATGCAACGATTCTTTGGTATTACGATGTCAACTTTACAGCACACGTACTTTACTGGCATCTCAACGATGAACGTTGAGTCATCCACCATCTGCGGTGTTAAGACGCGGGCTTCAGGCGAGGGGACATAGTAGTTGTACAGCTTGGTGATATCAATTGGTGTGAGAATGTTGATACCGGCAATGCCATCCACAAAGCGAGCGACAAACAGAATAATTAAGGCAAGTATTGCCCATCGAATGCCAGTCGCCAGCGCCTTATCTTGGATCACTAAAGGAACGACGAGATTGTTTCTGCGGGCGCTTTCTTCAGCTTGACGTCTCAACCACAAGGACTGTTGATATTCGCCGATTCTCTCTTTGGTGGTCATACACTTATGGCGTTGCTTGGGCTAAAACGGTTGTACGATTCCATCATATCCTGATTACTCATGTGTACCATTTTTGCGCGACTACCAATGACGTGTGCCCAATACGTCGACGTATGTATTCCAGCCTTTCTTCACCTTGAATGCATCGACCATTTTGTATAAAGGCTAAAGGCTTTTTTCCGTGACCAATCCACGAGCCAGAGGACCTTTTGAGTCATATTGGTCTCAAGTGTTAGGTTGGGTGGGTGCCGCAACATATAGTGGCGCAATCGTATATATGTTATGAATGGCCAAGAAAATGGCCGGCTGCGTGGACGCATTAATCACGACGAAGAACCTCTGTTTTCACCAAAACCTCTGGCTTTGGACAACAGTTGTCCATCATACAGTGGTCAATTCGGTTGAGGAAATGACGGCCATACCAGGGCAAGACAATGCGTGGTTGGATCGAGGCTGAAAAAGATTCATGCAAATTCGGCGTACGCATTTGTTACCATGAATTGTCCTGCGTCAAATATAGGGAAAGGCAATTCTTACCATGACTGAGCCAAAATGATATGGGAGCATGTTATCATAATTGCGCACGCCTATATCAACAGCAGCTTATCTTTTTCAAAGAAGCGGTTCGCCATCAAGGCAATCTTAATGTGATAATTGTCTACGGAGGTGATAAAATCGTTCCTGTCGACAATAATGGGCGTATGACGGCTTCCGTTCCATGAGACACATTCGGATTTGGAGCTCTCCAATAACACATGTAGTACATCATGTGGTCGTAGAAAGAATACCTCTTGAACCTCGTCGGGGTTAGGGAACAGTTGCTCCAAAGGGTGTTCGACCTCTGTGAAAAATACATGCTGAAACTCACGATTCATCATATTTGAAGAACAAAAGGAATCACGCCTCACGCCGAGAGGATACAGCTTGGCTGGATCAAGAATGATTCCCAATTCTTCTTTGCCTTCCCTAACTAAGGCATCAGTTACCGACTCACTTGCGACGCAATGCCCAGCGAAGCTAACGTCCATTTTGCCCGGATATAGACGCTTAGTCGCGGCACGTCTTTGATAAAGGATTGTTTTGTCTGAAGCGTTCAAAAGCCAACAGTGAAATACTCTGTGCCATTGACCATGCAGGTGGACTTCCGACGAACGCATAGTACCGATTGGTTCGTAGTTGTCATCGAAAATATCCAGAATTTCGTTTTGCACTATCGCGACATTCTCCTAAAAGTTATCGGCTATTTGGTGAAAACACTGATTCTATCGTTCTTGCAGTCTTCCCAAATCGGCCTGTATCTGGCATATTGCCGTTTCAAGATTGTCATTTATGATTTGCCGAAGACCCATAGCAGAAAATTCACTTTCAATGCGTTCAACTTTACCGGGGTCGGCCAATAGCCCTGCTTCATACCAATCAAGTTCTGGCTTTGCGGATAGAAGATGTCTCCATCTTTCTTTCGGGCATGTGATATAGACCGCATAATCGGGAACAGGTGCAATTTCGAAGATATGTCGAATATCAAGTTTAGCTCCAAAAGCCCGATGATACGCCAAATTTGAATATATGTACCTGTCAAAGATGATTGGTCTGTCATGGCTCCGAGTCACATCAAGAACAGTCGAAAGATACGCAGACAAATAAAAAAGAAATTTGGAATCGATGGAATCTTGCGCCATGAAGTACTGTTCTGCGGTCTTGAGGGCGACAGGGACGCATTTCAACGCATTGCCCCCCAGCGACTTGGCAATGCGGTTCGCAATTGTAGTCTTACCAACGGAATCAATTCCATCTACTGAAATGAGCATGTTGTCCTTATCCTGGTCGTCGCCGCCGGGAAACGTCCGATATAAAATGATCCACACGAATATAGGGTGGGTTTATACGAATTGTCAAGACTCGTGCTTGACTTTCTGTCACGAACGACATAGTATAATTCTCACAAGGGCGAACGTAAAACTCGAAAGCTATGAAAGTCGACACGATTGTATTTGACCTCGAGGGAGTCGTCTACCGAAGCGGTATTCCGATCCCTGGGGCCATTTCCGCACTACACAGGCTTTCAGCATTGGGTTTCACTTTGGGCTTCTTCACCAATGCGAGCGTTCACACGAGGGAGCAGCTTCTCCTGAAACTTCGCAACATGGGAGTCAACGCGAGATCTACTAATCAATTAGCGACGTCCTGCCATGCGCTGGCGGATTACTTCATCACGCAAGGGATTACAGGTATTCCGGTCTTGGTTATCGGAGAAGCAGCGCTTGAAGAGGAACTTAAAGTAACTTCCAACCAGCTGCGTAGAGTATCGGACGCTGAGAGCGATACGCAGCAACCGATCGCAGCAGTGGCTATGGGTTTTTGCAGTAATTTCAGTTACGACCACCTACTCTGCGCACAGCAATGCATTCTCGACGGAGCGAGATTTTACGCAACAGATATAGATCCTTTTTACCCGGACGTGACTGGAAAGTTTTATCCGGCTATTGGGTGGCAAGTCGCTGCCGTCATGCTGACGACGGGCGTTAGGCCCGTGATCGTTGGCAAACCCGAATCTTACATGATAAGGTCACTGCTTGGCGATCTAGGAGCTCAACCATCATCTACCCTTGTAGTCGGAGATAGTGCATGGTCAGATATCCAGGCGGGGAATAGGGCCGGTTGCAGAACCTGTCTGGTGCGATCCGGAATCCCGCAGGATTTGCTAAAACGGGTAATTGCGGAAAACAACTACTTAAAACCGGAGCGTCCGGATGAGTTGTTACCGGATTTTGCGATTGAAACCATCTGCGACCTAGAATCGCAAGTATTGGACAAACTTTAGTGAAAGACGCCATATGTCCCAGAAGACTTTAGAGATTACAGAGTTTTTGGAAAAGGTCGTTTACCTGACACCGCCACATGCTCCTGTTTTGGTTTCTACCATTAGTCCCTTCGGAAATTCTAATCTAGCTCCATTTGAGCAGTTCATGACTTGCTCGGACTTCCCCCCCCGCGTATGTCTGGCAATTACTCCGAAGTCAGACACTGTTCGAAACATTCGGGATGGGAGTGATTTTTGCATCGGGATTCCAACGCCAGCGTTGGCAAACCAAGTATTTGCTTGTGGTGAGCCACTTCCCAGACAGGAATCGGAGTTTGATCTGTCTGGTCTCACTCCTACGCGATCTAAGTTCATTACTTCGCCCCGAATCAAAGAGTGCCCGATAAATTTCGAATGTAAACTCCATTGGGAACGCGACACCGGGGATCATGTACTTGTTGTGGGGACCGTGCTATTAGTTGCCGTCCAAGAACAGTACTGGGATGTCGACAAGGTCAAAAGACGACTTAACTTGGACATGCTATATTATGCTACGTCCGGCCATTTCTTAACTAAGGGCCAAGTGCTCCAAGCAAATAAGCGTGAGTTGGTAGATAAATACAAATCCAGAAATTGATGCAGGTCTAAATCATGATTTCGCCGGATATACAAAAGACTCACGTCGTAGCGAAGTATCGTATCAAGTTCAAGAACGGAACACACCGCGCTTTTCATGAAGGGGTACGTGAGCTTTTTGATATAACGGTATTTGGCGGTAGCCGTCCGTTCAAATACGCTCCGTGCGACCGTAACCGGTTTGACCTTCTCTACGAGTTCAAGCTGCTTGACGAGGATCGTAATGAGGGAATCGTTGAGGTCGCATGGCCACCAATGCTGTGCACTGACAAATCAGGAATTCCAATGGTATTGTCAACATGCCTATTTGTTTCGGTCTATGATTTCATCGTTGATTTCGAATTATATGATCTGATTCTCCCGGAATCGATGGTATCCCAATACCGTGGGCCCAGGTATGGAATCCGAGGGTTGCGACAACGTCTCGGTGTCCCGCAACGTCCGCTGCTCGGTTTAATTCTTAAGCCCAGGTGTGACCTTACCCCAGCTATCTGCGCAAACCTAGCGGAAGCGGCAACCCGGGCGGGTGTCGACTACGTCATAGATGATGAGTTAGTCGTCGACCCAGATAGTTGCCGTTTCGAGGAACGTGCAATCGCAGTGATGGAGGCCATCGATAAGGCATCAACTCATACCAAAAGTTCTACTACGCGTACACACTATTTTATGAACGTGACTTCGCGGGGTAGTCGATTTCGGGAGTTGTATAGTGTTGCGGAGAGAAGGGGTGCAAGAGGGGTGGGTTTGAACCCGGTAGCGATGGGATTCGACGCTATCGATAGCTTGCGAAGGAAGCGTGGGTCTCAACTCGCTATCATAGCTAATACTATTGGAAGGGGAGTCATTACGGAAGGGAGTTTTCGTATAAGTCCGCAGATACTCTGCCTGCTGGGAAGAATCTGTGGGGCGGATGCGGTCTACACTGTCCCGTTTCAGGGATTACTTCGGTCAAAGGCTGAAGATTTACGGACGCTGTCGAGAGTTCTCTATGAACCGATACGAGGTATAGAGACCGCATTTGGGATATGCTCTGGGGGCATTGACATCAACAACGTTTTATCGACTCTTCATCTGCACGGCCCGGATGTGATGATACAAGTCGGAGATGCGCTCTGTCGACAATATGACGAAAACGGAGATATATCTGATTGGGTTAAGGCTTTTCAGGTAATTTCACAGGAATATTTCGAGGTGAAAACGATCAAAAAGGCAAACGCTAGTTTGCTCAATAAGGCCACCCATGATAAACAACTAGATCGCCTACTTGAAAAAGTGAGTTGGCACGGGGATTCATAATCTATGAACACTGATTTAGATAGCATCCATCTCGCGCTTTTTGCTGGCTATTTAGCGCTCCTATGCAGTTTGTTGGTTATCATTGGATTGATGCAGTCTTACCTCCCAAGGTTGCATGCTTCAAGTGAGAGCTCGCTGAGAAAATCGTCAGAATCGCAGCGTTTGTTGATCTTCTACAACCGATTAATTGTACGCGCCGTCTACTACGCAATTTGTGCTGTTTATGAGGTTGTAGCAAACGTGGAGTGTTTGCCGTGCTGGTCAATATGGCTTTCTATCGGGCTGTTTGTTATCGGACTTGCCCTCTATCTTGGCCTGTTTTTCAAGATAAGAAAACTGCTCTAACGGGTGCAAGGGTATTGGGTGAAACCATCTGATATAGAGAAGAATTCTTTTCGTAAATTGATGTTGGGCATGCCTGTGCCTGGACAAAAGGGCGAAATTGAACCATGCGAGAAGGCTGCAACCGATAGCATACGCGGTCTGGTCATGCAAACGGTTGAGCAGATGTTTGTCGCTTCCTCGGATTCTCAAAAGGCGGTTGATAACCGATTAAAGATTATCCTGATTCATCAGCCATTGTTTTTTGGCCCCATCTATTTGATAGGACAACTTTGTGTTCTAACGTCCGCCTCGAGAGTGCTTAGAAAAATGGGTATCGATTCCGAAATCCTCTACATCTTCAATGATTACGATTCGGTATCGGAAAAAGGATTTCGCAATGCCCATTTACCCCACCCCACGGCACAGAACGGGAGCGTTCTGTTGACGGCGGGACAAAGCGGGTCATCTAATTTAATGATTAGATATTCCCCAGTTCTGACCAATGACATTCGTTCCGGCATATGCCGACGATTAAGCAGTTGGGCCGATTCTTTCATGAGATTTCGGGCAATGTTGCTGAAGAATACTGGTTGGGACATAAGAGGTGCCTTCTCTGAACTCATTGACACAGTCACAAGAATAATACAGAGCAGCTCAACACTCGCGGAAATCAATGAAAATTGTCTTCGTACACTGTCCGCATCCCTCGGAGCGGAGGTCGAATTCAAGCGAGGGGTGGAATTCATGCACGAAAACAGGCAAGCATTTGCCAACATAGTCGAAGCGCACGGAGACTTATTCCAGTTGTTGCAGGAGGCCGTTAATTATGCAAAGAACACGATTGGTCCATTTGAAAGCATAAACGAAAATATCGCATCCGGATGGACACCTTTGTGGATCGTATGTCCCAGATGCCATGTCAGGGTAACGTTGATAAGCAAGGCGTACAATTCGTGGGACGGCTCCTGCCCGATTTGTCAACGCAGATTTCACATTGATCCCCGGAGAGATATTAGAGACGAGGAATTGACCATCTTCCCAAAAGCCATCCTGCAGAGTATGACTCTTTCGAATGAACTGGGCTCCGTACTTCAGCTCAATCATCTTGGTGCGGCGGAGTATACATTTTTGGCAAACCATATATCACAAAGGATATACGGTCAGCGAGCAAGGTTTCCGAAGCTTTTCAAGAGCATCCCAGTATACACAAGTTTGGTACCTTTAATATGCTCACAAGTGGGAGAGAGGTCAATCCCAGAGTCGGTCATGTCAAAAACCAAGCAACTTCTGTTGACTGGCCGAATGTCGTATTTGGACTTATGGTTGAGCATAATGCCTGCAAGAACCTCAGAATATGAGTTGGTTTCTATAGGCCATCTCAATCGGTACAATAACCTCCGCCAACCGATAAGTCTCGAACGGGAGTGCCATCACGGCGGCCTGATATCTCCTTGGGCTACTACCACGGATTAATTGATGGAGACGAGACGACTGAAACTTGTAAAATTATTAGGTTCAGTAATAATTCATAACCGGAGTTTTGTGGAGTAGCGTCTGTTTGTTACCGTGATTTCCGTCAACACGTTGGATAAGTAAAAGGCGGTGACCTTTGCAGTTACTTGACTATTACGTGGTGTGCTTGTCAAGGAGAAATTATGGCTTATCTCCTGAACTTACATGGCACAATCCGTGAATTCCCTGTATAGGAGGGAGTTGCCAGACCGAACGAGAACATTAGTTATAGATGGCCCGCCTACAGATGAGAATATGAACACTGGACTGGCGAGTGGAAGTAACGAAGTACTATGGGTGGCAATATCACAACTGTAATAGCCATTGCAGTGTGGGCGCGACGGATTCTTGGAGACTTGGCAAACGAAAATGGCGCGCAAGCCATAACAGACCGCGCACCATTTGATTTCTTGATCTCTCTTCAGAGTTTACAATCTCAGCGCATTTGCCGGACTAAATCGATCGTAAGTATCGACAAGGTCTTTCGTGCTCATATGAAGGTAGTTCTGTGTTACCACCAACGACGTGTGCCCGAGAATCTTCTGCAAAATCACGGGTGAACCACCTTGCCGGATGAAATAGGTGGCGGCACTGTGTCGGATTAGGTGAGGGTAGAGAGTGACACCGACTCGTTTGCCAATATCCTGGATGATCTTGTGGCAATGCCGTGAGGTGATTTCGTCTCCACTACGCTGGCAGAAGACTAGGTCACCGCGGACGTCTTGCCGCCACCGGTTAAGGTAGAAATGAAGCATCTTCACCGTCTTTGCCCCCATCGGGACCTGGCGTTCTTTCCGACCTTTGCCGTAGACCTTAATCAGACCAGCTCGAAGGTCGACATTCTCCAACGTTAGTGTGATGAGTTCTTCTTTTCGGATCATGGCGTCCCAGAACAACATCACGATCGCCAGATTCCGGTATCCCTCAAAGGTGTCCCGGTTGAGCGACTGGAGTATCTGGCCGACTTGTTCGGGGGAGATCACCGGCTTGATCCGTTTGGAGGCTTTGATGAGCTTCAGTTTGTGAGTGGGATTCGGCTTTTTCCAGAAACTTTCTTCTTCAAGGTAGGTGAAGAACCGCCGGTAAACGCGGATTCGGCCATTCACAGTTTCGTCGGAAACATTGCCGATCAGGGATAGCAGGTAGTCTTGAATATCTTGCTTTGAGATATCCTCGATATCGATGCCTTTGCCTTCAAGGTGCCGTGCGAGGTACCCAAGCCGCTCGGCGTAGACGCTGATCGTGCGGGGAGCGAGATTTCGAATTTTGCACCCGAAGACGAACGCATCGACGTACGTCTTCCAATTGGTTCCCACCTTGAAATCATCGACGATTGCATACAGTTTCTTGAGGTGATCTTCCATGACAACTCCTGTGTGTCAGAGGCCCTTTTGGCTGTTTTGGCCTCATGTTTCGGGTTGAAGTAGTCGCTGGAAGTTGTTGTGGGGCTTAATAATAAGTACCCCCGGCAGGACTCGAACCTGCTACCCTCTGCTTAGAAGGCAGATGCTCTATCCAGATGAGCTACGGGGGCATGAATTTTCAAAATCCACCATATTATATACCCCGCCCGACGTGTTCGCAATAACAAAATGGGGCTCGTACAGCGGCGGCCCCGCCGCCATAACCTTTTGCCGCCAGACTTCTTCAACGGAATCGGATGCGATTGGGAAGAGGGGCCGGAAATCAAACTTGACATTGCGGCCCATTATTCTTATTAGTAAACATAGGATTTTGCGGCGGACGGGGACGTCCGCTACGCACGAGCGTAGGGCTCAGCAGTCGGGAGCACCCGCCACGGCGGGCTCCTGACCTATTACTGTTACGGATCGCAGGGGTTTGTTTGGCGTACCGAGGCGATGGATGTACATCGGCGCGGAAATCAGCAAAGTGATATAGCAGAATAAGAATCAGATTCGATCTCCATAAACCATTATTTTCATGGAAAGGAGGTGAATGCATGATTTATTTGATCGATCCGTCGTTCGATTCCCGGTCGCTCTGCGGCATTGATATCTGCCGTCGTTTGAGCATCGAGCCGATTTGCCCGCCGGTTACTACGGTTTGCCCGAAGAAGAAATTCTAAGCGTGGCCAGACCGCAGGGGCCGCCCATGGCGCACGCCCTCACCGCCAATGACAGATAACAGGTGAATCGGGTTGGCGTCGAAAGGGAGCGGTTTCGAAAGAGGTTTCTTATCAAGGACAGCCGACCCGCCGCGTACGCGACGGGTCGTTTTATATTGTCGAGGGAATGGTAAAGCGTTGAAGACCGTCACTTCAGGCGGAGCCTGTCCACCGGGATGACTTTCCATACATCGGTCTCGATCGACCTTCCGATAAACGCCCCGGCCACCATGCCGGCTACGGTAAAAGGAACGACCGCTCCGGTCGATTCGTTTTCGTCGACTGTCGACTTGATGCTTCCCAGGAAAATACCCGACCATAAGCCGGCCAGGGCGCCCTCCAGCGCATGAGACCGTTGCCCGATGGAAATCTGGTAGAGGGTGATCCGATCCAGTTGAATCTCCCGGGATTTGCCTTTGCCGCCGGCTGCGTATTCCTCTGAGAGGGTGATGATACTATCGCTGATAGCGGAGACGGAGCCGACAAAACCGTGTTTGTCGAAACCCGGCGTGAAGACGCGGACCCGTTCGCCGATCGTGATCGCATGGAGGGGTATCGGCTCTTCCGGCAGAGGAAGACCCAGTTTGAGCTGCTCGTTCGGAACGGTGCGCCATCGTTCCGATTTGGTGATGGCCCCGGCCAGCGCGCCGATGATTCCGCCGCCGGTGATCGTAGCCGGAAAAGGAAACGCCCGGTTCGACGCCGTCCGGTCCTTGTCCACCAGGGCGAACGCGGTCGACATGACGACTCCGGCGCACGAGCCCAGGATAGCCCCGGTAATCGTGTTGTCCTTGTATCCTTCGGGGATCTGATATTCCTTGATGTTCTTAAGCGAAATCTTCCAGGCGTCCGGTGCGCCGGGGTAGAAACGATCGGTGACGAGTACGATCGTATCCGGCCGGATCGTGTATATCTTCCCCAACAGGGCGTGTGAAACCAACTCCGGCGCCGTGATTCTCGTTCGTTGTCCCGGAAGGATAATATGGGGCGAATTCGGGTCCCAGGGTTGCTGGATGGAATCGGCCGCAAGAATGACACGCGGGAACCCCGGTTCCTGGGCGGCCACGGGCAGGCTCAGGATCAATATGGCGATCGTCAACCTGATGAATCGGGAAATCATCGTTGTCCTCCCCACATGATAATGCCGAATATGGATATCAAACCTTCCGGTTGTCGAAACGACTTCAACATGGCGAATTCATCCGAGGGAATCAAGAGGTTTTTCGGGTCGGACTGCCTTCCCGAAGGCGATCATGGCGGGGTATCGGTCAGCGGACACGCACGGGGAGAACGACCATCGTTTTCCCTTCCCACAGCAAGCGCCGCTGGATCGAAAACGCGGTCTGGTTGTGCAACAGGCGATGAAACCACGACTCGTGTTGGAACACGAGTTGGCCGGCGAAAAAGGTCGTCCGCGAGAAATCTTTCGAGACATCGCAGCACAGCCCCACGGCCTCATCCACGACATCCGTGCCCAAAGCCAGGCGATAAGTCGAGGGTATCCCGAGATAGGTAGCGACTTTGACATATTTCTGCAACGATTCTTCGGTATTCGTCCGCAACTGTTGGATTTGTTCGGCCCCCTTCATTTCGCCGGAATCGATTACCCCCACCGACAGGAAGACAATGTTCTTAAATTGGTCGGGAAACACCCGGAAGACGTTCATCAGGGTATGAATTCCCAGCCCGCTGAACCCGCTGACCAGGACGGCGGCCGTCGGCTGCTCCGGGTCCATTTCCGACGTCGGCATGGTGACGCCGTCGATGGGAAGGCCCTGAAAATCCTCGTTCAACCGGTTCAACCGTTGCGATACCGCCCGGTAATGGCGGCGGATGACGAAGCAAATCACTACCAGCACGGCGGTGATAGCGACCGTGACCCAGCCCCCTTCGGTGAATTTCTCGGAGATGGTGATGACCAGGATGGTCGCGCACAACAGAAAGCCGATGGTGAAGAAGGCCAGCCGCCGCTTCCGGAAGACCCGTCCCTTCCGTGTCCACCACAACCGCAGCATCCCGAACATTGATAACGAGAATGTCAGGAAGACGTTGATGCTGTACATGATCACCAGGTGATGTGTATTGCCGCGCGTGTAAAAAACCAAAACCAACGCCGCCGCGCCCATCACGACAATCCCGTTCATGGTGGTCAAGCGCTCCGACAGCGTGGAGAAATATCGCGGCACCCAGGAATCGACCGCCATGTTGGCCAACACCGGGGGGCCGCCGATGAACCCGGCTTGGGCCGCGACCACCAGGAGCGCGCCGGCGGCGAATAACGTCAAATAAACATAAAGATTGTGAAACGGCCAGGGGGAGGAAATCCGCTCCGCCAGGACGTCGTTGAATGTTTTCCCGGCCTCAGGGGCAATACCCCACAGGACATAGCAGACAATCAAACCGCCGGCTGTGATCGCCAGAGAAACGGCCATATAAAGCATTGTCCGTTTGGCGGTATGGACGCGCGGTTCGCGCAGGACCGGCATACCGTTGGAAACGGCTTCGATGCCGGTGTAGGTGCCGCCGCCCATGGAAAAGGCTTTGGCCAGGATTAGAAAGATGCCGCCCAGTCCGAGGACGCCCAAGTCGTTATTCAGGCTTTGAGAACTACTCTCGACGACTTGCGGTATATTCCCGGTATGGCTGAATATTCCCACGCCGATGAGCACCGCGTGGGTGAGGACGAACAGGATGAAAATCGGCGCCATGGCCAGCACCGATTCCCGGACCCCCCGGATGTTGAGGATCGTCAGACCCAGTATGATGAAAATTACCAGAGGGAATTTGTAAGCCATCCATTCGAGGGGAAGGGTGCTGAATATGCTGTCGCCCGCGGCCGTGATCGACACCGCGATGGTCAGCGCATAATCCACCAGCAGGGCGCACCCCGAAATCACTCCCAGTTTTTCGCCGAGCAGACGGGAAGCGACGACATACCCGCCGCCGCCGCCGGGGAATTCTTCGATGATCCGGCTGTATCCGACGGCGATAATCACGACCGTTAGGGCTGTGGCGGCGGCCAGGGCGAAGGCGAGATAGGTGTGTCCCTGTAATGCGCGGAACGCCTCTTCCGGGCCATAGGACGATGATGACAGACCATCGGCACCCAAGCCGATCCAGGCCAAAATGGGAATCAATGACAGGCGATGGAAGATCGTCGGTTCGGTAAAATCGCGCGGCTTACCGAACAGGATCCGCCGTGTCCGGTGAAGGATCCGTTCGCCTTTACTGTCAGGAGGCGGTATCTCAGGTATTTCAGGTATTTCATCCATCACCGAACTCGGTTCTCATTGTGGGTTATCCCACAGAATACGGCCGCAATGATCGAGGAAGATATAGTTTTACTGTGGCATAATCAATACTAAAGTGGGGTCGTTTTCCGCCGCTGCGCCCGGCCTTATCGACGCTTGTTCAACGATTTACGAGGCAAACAAAAGCCTTAAGGTAGGCCGCCTCCGGGAAATGAAGCGACAGGGGGTGGTCGGGACTTTGTCGGATCGTCCGCAGGAGGGATAATTCCACTCCCGCCTGGTCGGCGCCACGTCGCAGGGTGACCGCCAGATCATCCTCGGTGAAGAACGCCGAACAGCTCGAGGTGACCAGAATCCCGCCATCTTTCAACAGACGGAGCGCGGCCCGATTGAGAAAATGATATCCTTTGCGTCCCGCTTCGTAATGACGGCGTGATTTGATCAACGCCGGGGGATCGAGCATAATCAAATCATATTCCGGGTCCGACCGGGAGGCGACCCATTGGAAGACGTCAGCGTTCTCTGTCGTCAGGCGTGACGGATCGAGACCGTTTATTTCCGCATGCTTCGGGCAGTACGCCAGCGCCTGTTCGGAGGAATCGACACAGTGCACGGATGTTGCCTCTCCGGCCAGGGCGGCCACGGCGCAGGCGCCGGTGCAGCAAAACAGGTCGGCGGCTTTGCGGCCGGATGCCAGGCGGGTTATTTCTTGGCGCAGGTCTCTTTGGTCGAGGAAGAAGCCGGTTTTCTGTCCGCCGGCAACATCGGCCACATACAGCCGACCGTATTCCTTGAATTCCACCGCCGGCGGCAGTTCGCCATACAACAATCCCGCTACTGACGGCAGTTTCTCCTCGGTCCGCGACGGCAGGTCGCTTCGTTCGTAGATCGCTTTGGGCGAGAACAATTCCACCAGGCAGGCGACAATCATATCGCGAAACCGTTCCGCCCCGGTGGTCGCCAACTGGATGACAAAGACGTCGCCATACCGGTCGATGACTATTCCGGGGAGCCTATCCGATTCCCCGAAGACGACCCGGTATCCCGTCACGTCGGGTCCATCCAGGCCCATCAGCAGCCGCCTTTGATATGCCTCTTCAATACGCCGGGAAATCCAAACCTTGTCGATTACCGCCGGGCCGAAATGGAAGACCCGGACGGAAATCAGGGAATGAGCCGCGAATGTCCCGACCGCGGCCGGCTCCCCGGAACCATCGACGATGGAAACCATATCCCCGTCGGATACGCCGTCCGGGATACTCTCCAACGCGCCGGAGTAAATCCACGGATGATGATTCACGAGGGAGGCGGTTCGATTTTGTTTAAGCCTTAACTCTGGATACATACAGGATTGCCCCTCTGTTTCCCCCAAACCTGCCGGGCGGCCCACCACGCCGCCGAATCAATCGGGGTGAGAGGATTTGAACCTCCGACATCTTGCTCCCAAAGCAAGCGCGCTAACCGGGCTGCGCTACACCCCGAACCCTAAGTATAATCTATTAATTGAGTAATACAATGTCAAGCATGGAGTTGTCCCTTGGGCTACCGCCGACATCGGACTTCCAGCCATTGTCATGCTGAGCGAAGCGAAGCATCTCGTTATCAGAATCATATCAGACCCTTCGCTTTGCTCAGGGTGACACATTTCGCAAATCACTTTAGGCGGTATAGGACACTTACTGACCTAAGGTTATCGCAGTCTCTGCCGGAGAAGCTCCTTCGCCTTGGCCAGAGCCTGGCCCCGATGGGAGACCGCATTCTTCTCGGAAAGGCTCAATTCGGCAAACGTTTTATCCAAGGGAGGATAATAGAACACCGGGTCGTACCCGAATCCGCCCCGTGCGGCGCTTTTGGTTTCGGCGATGATTCCCTCGGCCGTACCTTCAACCGCCTGCGTGTCGTTATCGCCGAAACAGACGGCGATCACACAACGAAACCGCGCGGTCCGTTTATCTTTGGGGACGCCGGCCAGTTCTTTCAGAAGCTTGCTGTTGTTGTCGTCGTAGGTGCACCCCGGCCCGGCATAGCGGGAGGAGAAGACCCCCGGTGCGCCATTCAGATAATCAACTTCCAGACCGGAATCATCGGCCAAAGCGGGGATACCGGTGAAGGCGAATATCCCTTCGGCCTTGAGGACGGCGTTTTCCTCGAGGGTCGATCCGGTTTCCTCGATCTCCGGGAAATCGTCGAAATCATCGGCGGTCAGGATTTCGATATCGAGTCCTTCGAGGACTTCCTTGATCTCGCGGACCTTGTCCTTGTTGTTCGTCGCCAGTACCAGTTGCATCAGTCCATCATCCTTGCACTTCCATTAGTAGGACAGGCCGCCTGCGGCCTGACACGTCGACTATGTTTCGGACCGCAATTCATGGCTTAAAAGAAAATATCGAAGCAGGAAGATTATCGAGCCTCCGATCATCATCACATTTTGAAGGTATTTCAAAGCCTCCTTTTTCGATACAATGATTGGGACACAGTCGACAGTAGTATGGCCGTCAGGATCGGGTTTTTGCATTATTCCGAAACTTGATCCTTGGAGTATTATTGTGGGCACTTTTGAATATACAAGGAATGGGTGCTTTAGCTTATTGTATATATCTTTGAAGCCTCGTTTTCGTTCGTCCTTGAGATCTTGGATCAGAGTAATAGTTTCAGTCATAAACTTCTGCACGTCGTCAGCGGATAAGCCCATCCTTTTTGCGGCAATATCAGGATTCTCAAGGTGAAGTAGCCCGTGAATATCATTAAAATCGACGGAGTGGACAAAGTTATACAGGCATGACGGTGTGTAGAAAATCAATCTTTCAAAAAATACATCTTCTTTACCCTTCGCTTGCTCGGCCATTGCATAAAGAAACGCAAAGAATTCCTCCATCGATCTCCCGTATTCGGCCAAAATCTTGCCCATCCGGAGTTTTCGCGATCTTTCCGATAGCATATCCCAATAAACAAGATATGCTCTTATAGTAGTCGTGCCGTTGTAGACGCCAAATTGTAAATAATCCCTTATGAAATCTTCCCACCCAATTGGCTCTAGAAATTGATAATTGGCAGCTGACATATTCAATACTTTGTTATATCCACCCTGATCACATTATCAATCCGACGGCCGAGGAAGCGCAACGCTACCGTCGCGAACTTGTCCGGCACATCGGAGACATAATACTTGTGGCTGTTCACCCCGGTCGGGTTGTCGCGGAACAGGCCGGATTTGGCCAGGTATTGCCGCACCTCGCGCGCCGTCGCTGTGGCCGAATCGATCAAGGTGACATTCTCGCCGATCACCGTCTGGATGACTTTCTTCAACAATGGATAATGCGTGCATCCCAAGACGAGGGTATCGATATGAACGTCTCGCAAGCTTTGCAGGTAATCCTCGGCGATCATATAGGAGGCCTTGCGATCCTGATACCCTTCCTCGGCCAAGGGCACGAACAGGGGACAGGCCAGCGAAAAGACCTTGATCTTGTCGTCCATCTTTTGAATCGCCTTGGGGTAGGCGTCGGAGGCTATCGTTCCCTGCGTGCCGATGATCCCGACCCGGCCGGTCTTGGTCGTTTCCACGGCGGCTTTGGCGCCCGGTTCGATCACCCCGATCATGTCGATGTCGTGTTCGGCGGCGACTGTTTCCATCGCCACAGCCGCGGCGGTGTTGCAGGCGGCCACGATAAACTTGACATCCTGATCGCGCAGGAAGGCGACATCCTGCCGGGTGAATTGCAGGATGATATCTTTCGATCGGTTCCCGTAGGGCGTGCGGCCGACGTCGCCGAAATAGACGACGTTTTCATCCGGCAGTTGCCGGAACACCTCGGCCACGACGGTCAGGCCGCCGACGCCGGAATCAAAAATCCCGATCGGTTTATTGCTGTCCATTATTTTCCTTCATACTTGGCCTGAAATCGTTTGATGGCGTTATAGATCGCCTGGGCCGATTTCTTTCGAAAATCCTTGCTGCGAAGTAGTTTTTCCTCGTCAACGTTGGAAATGAAAGCGGTCTCCACCAGATTCGACGGCATATACACCCGGTTGAGGACGACGAAACCGGCATGGTCCACGCCGCGCGACTTGAGGGTTATGTTCTTGCGCATCTCCATGTCCATCATGTAGGCCAGGTCAGCCGATTCGGCCAGAAATTCCGTCTGGATCATGTCGTTGAGGATGACCGCCAGGTCTCCGTCACCGCTGGTTTTTAGGCTGGGATCATCCACAAGGAACGGCGCGTTCTCGGCCTGGGCAACGGCCCGGGCGGAATCGTTCTTGGCCGGGGCCAGATAGAACACTTGGAAACCGTGCGCGGTCTTTTTGGTCGAGGCGTTACAGTGGATGGAGACGAACATGTCGGCGCGGGCGTCGTTGGCAATCTTTGCCCGCGTATTGAGCGGCACGACCTCATCCTTGTTTCGGGTCATGATCACTTTGAAGGTGTTATCCTTCCGCAGGAGTTTGGCCAGTTCGCGGGCGATGTCCAGAGTAATATCTTTTTCGCGGGTGCCCCACTTGCGGCCGATCGCCCCGTATTCTTTGCCGCCGTGACCGGCATCGACGACGATGATATCGACCTTGTCGTCGGGGCCAATCCGGGTCGTCAATCCCGCGGCCGTGCTATCGGGGACAAACGACTCATCCTCAATCGCGATTTGAAGCCGCCGGGGGTCGGTCTTGTAACTTTGTCGGAATTTCGAAAAACCCTTCCGCAACTGGATGGCCAATTGCGCCGAATTTTCGAACTGGAAGGCATCGATCTTGATCACCGCAGGAGAGTTGACCGCCATGATCTTGGTGCGGTTGATCTTGCCGCCGGGAAATTCGATATTCAGCCAGTTGCCCTCGGTTTGATAAATCTGATATTGCACGGAGTCGGACGTGAACACCTCGATCAACGTGCCGTTTTCTTTTGGGTTGATGGCCAGATCGGTGATATTGAAATACTCCGTGTCGATCCGCAGCATCTGCGCGCCCGGATCCCAGACGATGTTTTCCTGACGGGCCTTGTCCAGTAGCGGCGCGAACGATTCCGCCGGAACGAATAAAGCCCCTTTGATCAATTTGGCCGGGAGAACCAGGCTGTTCACCTCGCCGTCGCAATTGACATAGGGGGATTCGACCGTGAATCGGAAATGATGTCCATCGACAGTAAGAACTGCCGAGTAGCCGATCTTCCGCCATTCTATTTTCGCCCCGATAATATCGCTCAATTCGCACAGGTTGAGGTAGGTCCACTGGCCCGAATCGAACCCCTCGATTTTTTCCGTTCCTCCCGAAGTCTTGACCTTGATCTCGACCGCCGCCGCCGGAGTTGCCGATCCCAGCATGGCCGCTACCAAGGTTATGGCGAGGATGATTTTCCTCATCGGCCGGAACCTTTCAATTTGCGATCCATCTCCCGCTCCGCGTCCCGCTTGGCGACCGCCTGGCGCTTATCGTAGGTCCGTTTGCCGCGCGCGATGGCGATCTCGACCTTGGCGTACGGCCCCTTAAAGTAAACCTTTAATGGGACGATGGTAAATCCTTTTTCGTTGGTGGCCGTCCAGAGTTTCCCAATCTCGCGTTTGGTCAGAAGCAGGCGGCGCTTGCGGGTCGGGTCGTGATTTTCCCGATGGGCCAGATCATATTGGCTGATATGCATGTTGTGCAGGAAAACCTCGCCCCCCTCGACAGTGGCGTAGGAATCCATCAACTGCACTTTCCCCAATCGCAGCGATTTCACCTCGGTTCCGACCAATGACAACCCGGCCTCATAGCGCGTGATGATTTCGTAATCGTGGAAGGCCTTGCGGTTGGTCGTTACAATCTTTATTTTTTGTTCCGAGTCGGTCATTGCCGGAAACATAGGGCGAGGCAAGGACTATGGCAACAGATTTTATTCTGTGGACGGGTCCGGACCGCACGTGACCCTGAACCGATAAGGATGGCATCATGAAAGTCGGGATATTGCAGTTCGCTCCCCGATTGGGACGGGTCGATGACAACCGCGAGGCTATCGCGGCCATGTTGCGCCGCCGGAAGTTCGACCTGGCCATCCTGCCGGAACTGGCCACCACCGGATACAACTTCGCCGACCGCCGCCAGGCATGGGAGGCGGCCGAGGACCGCAAGGGGAGATCGTTCGACTTTTTCGGGGAGCTGGCCGCCGCCGCCGGGGGCGTTATCGTCTGGGGGATGGCCGAGAAGGCGGGTCGGAGGCTGTACAATTCGGCGGTTCTGACCACCCCTAATGGGGACCACCACGTCTACCGCAAAACCCATCTGTTTTTCCGGGAGAAACTGATCTTCGACCCCGGCGACACCGGTTTCAGGGTTTTCACCTGGCGGAAAGTGAAAATCGGCGTGATGATCTGTTTCGACTGGATGTTCCCGGAAGCGGCTCGCACGCTGGCTCTGGCCGGGTGCCGGGTTCTGGCCCATCCCGCCAATCTGGTCATGCCGTACTGCCAGGCGGCCATGGTCACGCGGTCGTTGGAAAACCGCATTTTTTGTGTCACCGCCAACCGAGTCGGAACGGAAACGAACCGTCATGGCGCCCTGCGTTTCACCGGCCGGTCGCAGCTTATCGACCCATCGGGGGTGCGGCTTCTGGGCTTCACCCGCACCGAGAAAGCCTTCAAGACCGTTAAGATTGACCCCCGCCTGGCCGATACTAAAATGGTGAATCGACTTAACGATCTTTTTAAGGATCGCCGAACCGATTACTATAGGATTTAGCCCAGGGGTCATGCATGAGAACCAGGACAGCAATCAGGACCGCCAAGGTATTGGTGGTTGATGACGAACCCGAAATCACCGAAATCATCGAGGCCTTCCTCGATAATGCCGGGTATGTCGTCAAAGTGGAAAACCAACCGGTCCGCGCCGTACTGCAGGCTCGCGAATTCAAGCCCGACTTGATCCTTCTCGACATCATGATGCCGGGGACCGATGGATATCAGATCTGCAACCAGATCAAGGAAGACGCGGCGATGGCGGAAACTCCGGTCATTTTCCTGACCGGCAAAGATTCCAAGGATGATCAGGGACGATCGTTCCAGTCCGGCGGCGATATGTATATCAAGAAGCCGTTTAGCTGTGAACGCCTGCTGGAAATCGTCAACATCGTCCTCGTTTCCGTGGGCAAAGGGTAAGCACGGCAACAACGCCTTCGGGCATCGATTTTTTGCGAACGTAAGCGGACACCGTCTCTACTTTTTGAAAAGTTCCTGAAAAACCGGCCCCCCAAAGGGGTCGTCTATTCGTCTGTCCTCAAGGGTCAGGTTGCCTTTGTTCCTGTCTCGCCCTGACTCCCCAGATTCCAACCACTTTCGCCTTGCCGGTTGGCCGGGTGGCATATAGATTACCCCTGCATATGAAGAAGACCAACCTGTGCGGATTGACCCGCGATGAATTCGAACGGCTGATGGAAGACGTCGGCGAAAAACCGTTCCGGGCGCGCCAGCTCTACAAGTGGATTTACAAGAACCGGGTGTTCGCTTTCCGGGGGATGTCCGACCTTCGCCGCGATCTGCGGCTCCGGCTTCAGGAAAAATATTATATCGGCCTGCCCCAGATCGCCGCCCGTCAGAAGTCTTCGGACGGCACCGAAAAATTCCTGCTGGAGCTGGAAGATAAGAACGTCATCGAGTCGGTCCTCATCGAGGATGAGTCTTCGGGGCGGACGACGTTGTGCATTTCCTCGCAGTCGGGGTGTCCTTTGGGATGCACCTTTTGCGCCACCGGGGCTCTCGGTTTCAACCGTAACCTGACGGTGGGGGAGATCATCGGCCAGCCGTTGGTCATCCGGGACCTCTACGGCGAAGGCGCTTTCGACAATATCGTCTTCATGGGGATGGGGGAGCCGCTATTGAATTATGCGGCGGTCATGACCGCCATCGACATCATGACCGATTCTCTGGGGCTTATGGTCGGGGCCAGGAAAATCACGATCTCCACCGCCGGGGTGACGTCGGGCATTCGGAAATTGACTGCCTCGGGGTCCAAGGTCAACCTGGCGCTGTCATTGAATGCCCCCGATGATGCCCGTCGCCGCCGAATCATGCCGGTGACGAAGAAATATCCCCTGGCGGGGGTCCTCGAGGCTGTCGGGCGATGGACCGAGGTGCACAAGCGGCGCGTGACCTTCGAATATATTCTTTTCGCGGGATTCAATGACGGCGAACAGGATGCGCTGGCTTTGGCGGCGCTGGTGCGCGGAATTCCGTGCAAAATAAACCTTCTGGCGTATAATCCGATTGAGGGGGGCGATGGGCAACGGCCCGGCGATGTCGTGGTTGACCGGTTCGCGCAGACGCTGTATCCCCGCGCCCCTGCGGTCACGATTCGCAAGAGCCGGGGCCGGGACATCGATGCCGCCTGCGGCCAACTGGCGGGAAGGAAAGGGTATTTATGAACCGAAAGCTTGTTTCACTCATGCTCCTGATCATTTCGGCGGTCGTCCTGGCCGGGGACGCCGGCGCCGTCGGGCCGAAATTGGAAAATATTCAGATAGACCTCATACAATGGGGGATACGGACGGTCACCTTCAAGGTGGATAACCCCCGGAGCGATTCGGCCCAGATCGACGTCAAGTTCATGACCCTTTATCCCGACCACTACCTTTCCGGACTGAATATGTACAAAAAGGATACGACGATGTTTGTCGGTCCGCTGGGGGTGCAGGATATGGCCGTTACGTTCGAGATTCCCGGGTCGTTCGGGCGGGTCATTCCCAGAGTCTTCATCTACTGGCATTACCTTCATCCCTATGCCGACGATTCCACCGCCTCCGATTCCACCACTCAAACCTTCAGCAGCGTTTTCATCGCCAAGGACGAGGCCCGGGTGTTGGTTGATCGCAAACACTCGGTCGGTCCCGGGTACTGCAAGATAGACCACCCCCTGTTGGATTTCGAATTCCCCCGCCTGATGCTTTTTCTTCTGTCGCGGGGCAGTTCCCTGAAGGCGATCGAGAACCTTTTTATCGTCGAGGAAGGGTACACCGGATACATCTATAACCAGCTGCGTCAGGATGGCTTCTTCCCGTTGGCCTCCGATAGTCTCGCCCCGGGGATACTGGCGTTGGCCGAACCGGAATTATATACCATTCGGGCCAAAACCAAACTGGCCACGGAGACATTCGCCGCCTGGTATGATCGGGAGGGGAAGGCCGGGTTGGATAAGATCATGAAGAAAGCCGGGCTGGATGATTTTACCCAGGAGCTTCCCGGAGTGCGGATGAAAATCCTTTTGACTCTGTTGGAAACGAACCTGGTTGACAGCACCGTCGCTTTCGATATCTCCCATTTCCGGGAGCCGGACCAGGATCAGAAAAGCCAAAGCCGCGCCCGCTGGATCGTCCAGGGGGGAGATTTCTTCATGCCCCGGCTTTGCCTGGCGGAGTTCCAGGACAAGGGGGTCTTTTATCTGTCCACGTTCAGCCCCGATCCGAAACTTCCGTACGATGTCGCCCCGATCTGGGATATGCGCAAGGCGGTAGAAAAGCCGGCGGTCACTATTCCCGAAATCAAGGCCACTCAATTGCGCAAGATCGTGGAAAAGGCCCAAAAGGACGAACTCGTGGATAGTCTCGGCCTGGCATTGAGATCGATCATTTCCGAAGCCCGGACCGATGTTGCCGCCATGAAACCATACCAGGCTTCGTACTTTGCCGATTATATTTACCAGGTGGCTTTGGGAGACTACTTTGCGGTCCATAAGGTGCCTGCGGATTGGCTTGATTGCGTTATAGTTAGGTATTAAACATGAAGTGTTTGATGAATGTGTTTCTGGCCGCCGCCCTGCTCCTGGTTTCGGCCGGGTGCGAGAGAAAACGGCAGGTTTCCTCGGAGGAGATTCCTTTTATCAAGAACTCGATCGTGGCCTTCGAAAACGTCATCAAGGCCCATAATGGAATTCTTCTCGATTCCATCCTTTCCTCCGACGCCGCCGCGGCCGGTACGACATCGGAGGATCTTCTCAAATTCGTCTACACCGACAGCCTGCGGGAATTTGTCGGGTTCACCGACAAGGAAATCATCTTCCGGGGGGATGTCGCCAGGGTTGACTGCGATCTAACCGGAGCCGACGGATACCGAAAGCCGGTGACGATCACCCTGCGCAAGGAAGACAAGGTCTGGCTGATCAAGAAGCTGGAACCCCGTCGCGGCAAGATGTTCCCGGACGAACCCGACAGCGTGTCCTGACGGTTCGAGAATCCAATAAAAAACCCGCCCGGCGAACCGGGCGGGTTTCTTTTTTCCCCGATATGTCGAAGTGAAATCGCGATTTTACAGTTCGGCCTTCTTCGTCTTGTCGCCCGACATCAGCTTGGAATATTCCGCGTTATTCTGAAGCAATTGTAAGGCCTTCTGGACATCCGGGTCGGTCTTCAGGATGACCTCCTCGTACAGCCCCGTTTGACCGAACAGCTTGGAAATCATGTCCCGCTTTATCGCCCGCTTGATATAATCTTTGGAGCGCTCGAAATCGGCGTCTTTCTCCTTGGCCACCATGGCGGCCATCGATTCCAACGGCGTAGTGAACTCCTGCTCCTTATTCTCGTCCTTGATCACTTCCTTCATCTTGTCCAGAGAAGCTTCGAGAGTCGACTTGTAGTCGAACTTCTTCTCCTTGAGGAAAGCCTTGAAATCTTCCAGTATCTCGTCGGTCACGACGAGATCGCGCCCTACCTCAGGATGATTGGACGTATACCGCACCGCGAAATCGAAAAACATCGACTGCCGTTCCAGGTTGATCTCTATCGGATTCCATTTTTCCTGATCCAGTTGAACGTCGGGGATGATCCCGCCGCCGCCGTAAACCACCCGGCCGCCGGTGGTCATGAAGACTTCTTTCTTTTCGATATTCAGGGTGTCGGAGGTTGTATCCGGAGGCATTGATTCCCCGGTTTCCTCGTCGAACGCCATCGGCGACCCCTTCTTGTCATGCTCCTGCTTCTGGATGCAGCGCCCCGAGGGGATATAATACTTGGCCGTGGTCAGCTTCAACGCTACGCCCTCATCGCCAGCGGGGAATATCTGCTGAACCAGACCCTTGCCGTAGGTGGTCTGACCCATGATCAGGCCGCGATCCCAGTCCTGGATGGCGCCGGAGACGATCTCCGAGGCCGAGGCGGTGCCTTCGTCCACCAGAATTATCAGCTTTCCATCGGGCATCAACGGTTCCTCGGTCGAGAAATAGCGCCGTTCGGAGTCTTCGGTGCGGCCGCGAGTATAAACCACCAGCTTGTCTTTATTCAGGAAGAGATTCGATGTTTCCACCGCCTGTTGCAGCAATCCGCCGCCGTTGGAGCGCAGGTCGAAAACCAGCCCGTCCAGAGTCCCTTTGTTCTTCAGGTCATTGATTGCGTCTTTCAATTCGGCGCCGGTTTCCTCGGCGAAACGGGACAGGCGGACGTAGCCGATATTCGTGCCGGGGAAATACCCGGCATAATTGACCGACTTCATCTCGATGACCGCCCGTTCGACGTCATAGTCGAGCAGGTCGGCCACCCCCTCGCGATGAATCTTCAGCTTGACGATCGTCCCGGCGGTCCCGCGCATCTGCTTGGCGGCATCCGCCGTGGTCATCTTATATGTCGATATACCGTTGATTTCCCAGATAACATCGCCCGCCTGAAGCCCCTTCTGGTACGCCGGCGTTCCCTCGATCGGCGAGACGATCCGAATATGGTCGTCGCGAGCGTCGATCTGCATCCCCAACCCCTCGTATTTCCCGTGGGTCGATTCCATCAAGCGGTCGTAGGAGTCCTCTTCCATCAACACCGAAAACGGATCCAATTCCTGAAGCATGCCCCGGATGCCGGCATAGATCATCTTCTTGGAATCGATATCCTCCATGTACCGGTTCTTGACCTGGTAGGCCATGTTGTCGAACAGCTTGATATACTTGAGCAGGGTTTCCCGGTTGTCGGGGGTTTCCTGGGGAGGTCTCAGGCCCTGTTGGCTCTCGGTGGCGTCTATGTTCATCGTGTCCGCCACCATGAGGCCGCGGACGCCGCCGAAATTGCTCTGCAGTTTGGTATATAACGTTTCGGCCAGAGGATTGCTCGTCTGCTTCGCCACGCCCGATCCGGACAGCCATATCAGGCCGACGGCGAACACCGCCAGAGCAACCATTTCAAGAGCGACTTTTCTAAACAGCCTCATCTCTGACCTCCTAAGTAGTCGAACGAGCTGTGACTCAATCCCGTAACATACGATGTTGTCCTATATAGGGCAAAGCAAAAATATGACCCATATCGCCGCAACTCCATATTCGTTTAACGTCTTGGCCAATCAATTGGTTTCAGGATTTGAACAGATGTGATAATCAATTGCCGCCTCACGAGTTCTCCGCCCGTTTCTGCCGCCTCCCGGAAGAATCGGCGGACAACAATTCCGAATTAAACCTCCGCAGGCGATTAGGCCCCTATGCAGGCGAATGCATATTAGCCGTATGAGCGCACCGTTTTCGACCGGCCGGGCAATCTGTGAGGTTTTTGGGAAATCGAGGTAAAGAGACCGATGGCGGTTGACAGCCCCCGATCCCGGCGATATTATCCTACCATCATGACGAATGAAAACATCAGGATGGTCAGACATATCATCTTCGACCTCGATGGCACGCTGATCGATTCCTCTCTGGGGGTGGCCGATGCGGCCAATTATGCCCTGACCGTCATGGGTGAAAACCCCCGCTCGCTTGAGGAAATTGCCCGTTTTATCGGATATCCGCTGGAGGAGATGTTCAAGACATTCACCGATGCCCCGCCGGATAAATTAAACGCCGCGTTTCAGGTCCGGGCCCGCCATTCGGTCGTCGCCTCTGCTACCGCCCTGCCGGGAGTTGCCTCGCTTTTGCCCGGCCTCCAGGCCGCTGGGTATCGGCTGGCCATTGCCACCACCAAGTTCAAGATTCACACCGAAGGAATCGTCCGCAAACTGGGCTGGGATGCCTATTTTGCAGCGCTGGCCTCCGGCGATGAGGTCGCGCGAGTCAAACCGGCTCCCGACATAATCGAACTGGCTCTCCGGCGGCTGGGGGCCGACCCCGATGACACCGTCATGATCGGCGACACGATCAATGATATCATTGCCGCCCGTGCGGCAGGCATCGCCAAAATCATTGCCGTGCAGTCGCCATTTGGCGCCGACAATATCGCGGCCTACAAGCCGGATCTGATGATCGCCCGGTTCTCCGATCTCAAAAAGGTTTTCAACCTGCCATGATAAAGCTTCATGAACATGCTTTTTCTTCCGCCATCGGGACGATCACGTTGTTGTCCTCTCCTGCTGGGATATGTTATGTCCATTTCGGAGGGGAGCCGGGGAAGGTGTATCGGGCGTTCATCCATAGACATTTTCCGGGGGCGTCGGTCGAGCGCGGGGGAGAGAGCAATGATGAAGCGGCCCGTCAGATTCTGGCCTACCTCGACGGCAAACTGACCGAGTTCACCGTGCCGCTCGATCTGAAAACGACTCCCTTCTATGCCAAAGTCCTGGCCGAGGTGAAACGGATTCCCTATGGAAAAACCAAGACCTACGGCGAAATCGCCGTTGCTCTGGGCAAACCGGGAGCATCCCGCGCGGTGGGCGGGGCCAACGCCTCCAATCCAATACCGTTGTTTATCCCCTGTCATAGGGTCATAGCCTCCGACGGTCTATGCGGATACGCCTTCGGCCTGCCAACCAAGATCAAGCTTCTCCGCCTGGAGGGAGTGGCGGTTTGATTTCGTGATTGCCATAGAGATGGCTTGAGACCCGGACGAACGTCCGGGCCAACAGTCATACTCCCAGGGCTCAGGAACCGCCGACAAGCGAAAAAACTGTTTGTACGGGTGTTGAACCCTCTCTACCTTTCCCGGCAACAGGGGTTGGCGCAATGACCATAAATCTGTATGCGGCCTGGGTTGCTTTTCTGTTGGGCAGTCTGGCCGGGGCTATCACGGGGCTTTTCTTTCACGGCGAAATCTGGCTAGGAGGGTATGGCTCCTGGCGACGGCGCATGACCCGCCTAGGTCATATTGCTTTCTTCGGACTGGGGTTGATTAACCTCGCTTTCGCGCTTACGATCAACGTATTTCATATTGAATCAGAGGTGACTCTTCCGTCAATTCTGCTGGTGATCGGCGCGGCGACGATGCCTTTGGTTTGCTATCTGTCGGCATTCAAAGCCTCGTTTCGACATCTGTTTTTCATCCCGGCGCTGGCCACGATCGGCGGAATCGCGGCGTTTTTATGGAGGATATTGCTCTTATGAAAATAGCCTTGATCGCCATGAGCGGGATTCGGGTCTGCGACGCCGAACTCCTTCGCCTCGGGCTGACATTGCCCGGCTTCGTCGAGCGAAGCAAGACCATCGCCTCCCTGCCGAGTCTGGGCCTGTTGACTCTGGCAGCCCTGACTCCCGCGAAACACAACGTCCAATACATCGAAATCCCCAACCTCTCCGAAATCGACGGCATCCCCATGAAGTGCGATTTGGCAGCTATTTCCAGCTACACCGCGCAGATTGGCGAGGCGTATGAACTGGCGGGACGCTACCGCGCCGCCGGGATTCCCGTCGTCATGGGGGGGCCGCATGTTACCGCCCTGCCCAAAGAGGCGGCCGAATACTGTGACGCCGTGGTCATTGGGGAGGGTGAACCGGTTTGGCCGGGCCTGCTGGACGATGTCAAAAAACATCGCCTGAAAGATACCTATGACGCCCGGCCGTATGACTACGATCTGGCCGATTCTCCCATCCCGGCCTTCGGACTGCTCGATATCGACAAATACAACCGCCTGACCGTCCAAACCAGCCGGGGATGTCCGCATAAGTGCGAGTTCTGCGCGGGCTCAATCCTTCTGACCGATAAATATAAACAAAAGCCGGCGAAGAAGGTCATCGCCGAGATCGACCGTATCCTCGAGATATGGAAACATCCCTTTATCGAATTCGCCGATGACAATTCGTTCGTGAACAAGGCCTATTGGAAGGAACTGCTGACCGCACTCAGGGGAAAAAAGTTCCGATGGTTCGCCGAGACCGACCTGTCGATCAGCGAGGACGAGGCCCTGCTGGAATTGATGCGTCAAAGCGGATGCGCCCAGGTGTTGATCGGTCTCGAAAGCCCGATCGAAACCGGTCTTACGGGCCTGGAGATACGGAGCGACTGGAAACGCAAAAGATTCCCGCACTACAAAGACGCCATCCGGGCCATCCAGTCGCACGGTATAGCCGTGAACGGTTGCTTCGTCATCGGCTTGGACGGCCATACCCCGGCGATTTTCGACCAGATATCCGATTTCGTCCGGGCCGCCGAGTTGTACGAAGTCCAGGTGACGATTCAAACCGCGTTCCCCGGCACGCCGCTGTATGACCGGCTGGAAAAAGAGGGACGAATTCTGGAACCGGCGAATTGGAATAAATGCACGCTATTTGATGTCAACTACCGTCCGTCCGGCATGAGCGCAAAAGAACTGACCGACGGGTTTCGCAATTTCGTGGTCAAGCTGTACGGAGACGAATTCACCTCCTGGAGGCGCAACACGTTCAAGAACTATCTCCGGAAACACAGTCAGGAGAGGGGAATATTATCGTGAAAAGCACACGCGCCATTTTCTGGCTTTTCGTCGTCGCCGCGCTGTACGACGGGGTACTGGGGATCGTCTTCCTGCTGGCTGGCGGTGATGTGTTCGCGTGGTATGGCGTCACGCCTCCGAACCATTTCGGGTATGTCCAATTTCCGGGCGCGCTGTTAATCGTGTTCGGCCTGATGTTTCTGGCGGTGGCGAGGAACCCCGTCGCCAACCGCAACCTGATCCCATATGGGATCCTGTTGAAGATATCGTATTGCGGGGTGGTGTTCTATTACTGGTTTCGGACCGGCCTTCCGAATATGTGGAAACCTTTCGCCGTTTTCGATCTGGTGTTCCTGGTCTTGTTCATATGGGCGTATACCGCGCTTGGAAAGGTCGAGGCAGTGACGCCCGAGCAATAGAGAGGCTTTCGTTTTAATCAAAAAGAAAAAGCCCGCCGTGGGCGGGCTTTTCTTAGAGCAAATATTTGGTCGGGTCTACCAGCCGGCCGGGGCCGGGCCGCCTCGGAATATGTAAGCGACCAGGTAAATGGCATCGCCGACATCGATGTTCGTATCCGAATTGGCGTCGCCCGCCTCGACAGTCGCCGGAGCCGGGCCGCTTCGGAATACATAGCCGATAATAAACACAGCATCGCCGATCGTGATCCGGCCGTCGCCATTGGCGTCGCCCCGTTTCGCCCCCGCGATGACCACCGCTCCGCCCCGCACCGTCGGGACATAATTCAGGGCTGTACTGAACAACCGCAGGCCATTGCCGCTGACCGTCGCGGTGTCCAGAAGCGTAGTCATGCCGGTTTGGGCATACGAATCGGTCGATAGGAAGAAACGCAAAACCGGGCCACTGCCGGGGGCCAGAGGAGTCCCTGAGTTGGTCAGCCGGATGACCATCTGTTCGTTGTCGCCCGATTGCGCAATCACCGCCGTCGCGAACCCGTCGGTTCTTGTCCCGGCGACAGAGAAGGAATCAAAATTGAGCATCATCCCTTCGGAGAAATCGAAAGGAATATCGAGCATGTTCAGGCTTTGGGAGTTGAACAGGTTCACGTCACAAATGGCTTGCTCTCCGGCATTGACCGTATCGCTGGAATAGGTAAGCGTATCGGCCAGGGCCACGACGAAGTTGGCCGCCGTATCGAGGATGGTCCATCCATCCGATACGGCTCTGAAGGTGACGGTATAGGCGCCCGGAGTGAGATAGGCATGCGTAGGATTCTGAGTGAAGGCCGAGTCGCCGTCCCCGAACGACCATATCCAATCGGCCGTGGGGACATAGGAGCTGTCGGTAAACGATACCGTCAACGGTGCCTGGCCTATTCTGTTAACGGCCGTTATATTCGCGCCCCACTTGAGCGCGGCGGCGAGATTGAGGATTCCCCAGCCATAGGTGTTGTCGGGGGTGGAGGCCCTGCTTCCGGTTTGCATGAAGGCCAGCCGGACCTGCTGCGGCGTCAAATTCGGACGAGCCGACAACAGGACCGCGGCGCATCCGCCGATCAACGGCGTCGATAACGAGGTGCCGTTTACATATGAGTAACTGTTGGTCCCTCCGGACGAGGCGCAATAGGTCGAGACCCCCTGTGCGCAGATTTCCGGTTTCATCCGGCCGTCATAGGTCGGGCCGCGGGAGGAGAAACTGGCGATCGTGCCGGTGGAGCTGACGGCGCCGCAGGAAACGATCTCGTAGGCATCGGCCGGAGCGATGAGCGTTCCCGCACTGGGGCCTTCGTTGCCCATGGAGTTGCAGACGACGATGCCGTAGGCGGTGGCGACGTTGGCGGCGACGGTCGTCACGGCCGTCTGGCCGTCGAAATCGGCATAGGTATACCAGTCGCTGTAACCGAGGGAAGAGGAGATGACGTCGGCGCCGAGAGAATCGGCCCATTCGACCGCCGCGGCCCAGTTGTCTTCTTCCACCGCTGTCTCAGAGCGGACATCCTCGGTCTTGGCCAGAACGAACGAGGCGCCATAGGCCGGACCATACAGCGTGCCTGATTTGGCGCCGCCGAGGGTGGACCAGGTGTAGGTGCCGTGGTTCCACTGCGAGGAAACATCGGCGGCCTCGTTGGCCGTCTCATAGTCACCGAAGATGAAGTCGTATTCGGCCAGGACCCGGCCGCTGCTTATCGCATTGGCGAATGATTCATGGTCTTTGCGAAACCCGGTATCGAACATGGCCACGATGGTGCCGGCGCCGGTGAATCCGCGTTCATGCGCCTCAATGACGTGAATCTGGGTCAACTGGCCCAGCGAGGAGCCGTAGTCCAAAAGCGACTTTTCTGCCGTCGCCAGACTTGGTTCATATGGGGCCCCAAGTTCCGCCTCCGGTTCAGTCGGCCGGACGAAAGTCGCCACGGGGCGGACCCGCGCGACAAAAAACAGGTTGTTAACGGCGTCGATCTGATCCACCGGGAGTTGGAAACTGGCGGCATTGAGCCAGCGGGAAATCCGCCGCACCTGTCCGCCCAAAGCCTCCACTTCCTTAATATATCCGTCATACACCGGCAGGTCGCCGAAAGTAGTCTGATTCAAGCCCATCTTCACCCGCCTGGCCAGGGCTTTCCCGGTCAGGTTGATCGAGGCGGCCGCGCGGTCGAAGGCGCCTTTGTCGGTCACATTCTTGTCGGTGAAGAAAACCCAGACCTTGACCTTGCCCTCGATGGCGCGGGGTTGCAGGTACGTCTTCACCATTTCGATCCGGCTGTCGGTTTCTTTGGGGGAGAAACCGGGCAGCGATCGGAGCGCATCCTCGGCGGCGAAAAGGGGACTGCTCAATATGAGGGTGGAAATAATCAAAGAAGTCAAACGGCGCGTTGTCATGACAGGCTCATCCTTATTGTTAAACCCAAAGGGCAGACGCAAAGTATCCCTATACTGTCAAAGGTACCTTCAATCCCGGTTTTGTCAACCCATTAATAATCGCCCATATATCGAAAACCATCAATAGATGGGGAAATGTTCCCATACCGTTCGATAGTTTTGCCCATGGCTGTCCCGGCCCGAAAACTTCCGGCCGCCTTCTTTTTCCGTTGTCGCGCAACGGGATCCCGGTCCGGAACCGGCCGGGCGATTTTTGCCGGGGCGATGGCATCATGATTGC
>JAQVRW010000121.1 GCA_028700875.1 Candidatus Zixiibacteriota bacterium
CCAACAACCGGTCGCCGTCATGGATTCCTCGCACGATACCCCGCACATAGGGGTTCTCGAACAATCGCCAACGCATGTAATCGGCGTCCCGATAGATGGTGGTCCCGCCCCATTGTTCGATGAACCGTTGGCAAAGATCGCCACATTGCGGATGCGGTTCGTCCATCGTTTGAATCCGAAGGCCCGCCGGAACCTGCCGGCTGGTCATACCAACCCTGACGGCGCTGATCATCCGGGCTGCTATGCCTCCCATTCTGAGGGCGTGCGTTTTCATACCGGAGCGTCCACCTTCGGCGTCGTCGCCATGCTCCCCGGCCAGAACAGCCGCTACCGACCGGGTCGAAAACGGGATGAACAACTGCTGCGTCACTCCGGGGACGGTAAAACCGAGACGGGTAAACGCCTTGATCGCCGCCGAAAAGCCCCATATATGGGTAAGGTTCTGCTCCTCGGCGTATTTGAACAGCAATGCGTACATCTTTTCGAATAGACCCTGGCCCCGATAGTTCGGATCAACCAGAGTTTCTTCGGATTTGGCGGTCCAATAGATGCCCCGGCGATCAACCATGCGAATGGGGATGAATGCCTGCGTGCCCACGATCTTGCCGCCGTCGTTGACTACGGCGTACGGGATCGGCGCGCCGGAGGGGGAATTGCTGGCAAACTCCCACCGCCACTGTGATACGGTTCTGTTCTGATGATGAAACTGGTTATGAAACGCGTTGCAGATTTCCTCTTCACCGGCGGCGATCAACCGTATTTCCACATTCAGCTCCCGTATTTTGATATGGAATGGACGTCATGGCCTCAAGCCATTCGGATACATTCCATGCGAAATTAGGGCGGCCGTCACCGATTGTCAACCGCATTTCGACCTGATTCTCTTCGCTTTCTTACGGCTTTTGTTTGGCGAGATACCCTGGCATTTCCGTGTCCGCTCCGCCTGCGGCGGATCCACATCTGCCGGGGTGCCCTGCCGTTTCCAACAGATTTGGCTATACGGTCGTGTGCCACCCCAAACTCGTGGCGTGTCGAAAAACCTGCCGAAACGGTTGCGGCAGGTCTTGATTCCGACGAAGTCGGAATTGTGACCTGCCGCTAATCAATGACTTATATGGGTACCCCATCCCCTCCGGGGATGGCGTCCTATTTGTCGCAACCGACAAGCCGCGATCAAAAACCGCGGCCCCCCGCCCAATTTACACAAAATCCTTGACGCAATGGATCATTCAGGGAAACGACAAAATTCTTGACCATTTGAGGAGGTTTTTGTATATTTTAATTATTAAAAGGCGTAAATCGAGGTTTCTAAACACTTATATGGGAAATCTCGGATAAAGGATCCTACGGAACATGGCCGCAGTTCAAAGGTTGTAGTGTGAGAAATTTACTCATTCGTGGTTTGCCTATGATGATCTTGACCCTTATTATAGCAACTAGTTTGATAAATTGCTCAAAGGGCGAAAAGGGCAATCAACCCAGCGCCAAAGACAGCTCTATAAATATCACTGGCCACGTCTATTATGACGGTCCAACGACAAATCCAGTAAGTGGCGTTTGGGTCGTTCTATATAACGGAACTAGTATGACATTCATTGATTCCATGCAGACAGGATCTGATGGTTTATTCAATTTCTATGATGTTAAACCCGGATCTTTCTGGTTTCGATATTGGAAACGCCGGCAGGATTTATGCACCGAAGGATATGGCAATGGATTTTCGGAAAGCCAGAACGATCTAAGACTCTATTTTACAACTTCCTCTTCTTGTTATTGATAGTTATTTCCGGAAATTGTTGGGTCGGTGGCCCGCCCGCCGCAGGCGGGGAGGGTTCCCGCCTTCCGGTTACGCATCCCGCAAAATCAACGGCGGTTCGTTGGTAAACACGAGGCCGAACCCTTTATCAGATGAAACACGGGGTACCGCATTCCCTCCGGGGGATGGGGTCCTACTTGTCGCAACAATCTTTTGCAATCTGAAAGCTGGGTCATCGTTTTGCTGGCACGCCGCGATCATAGATGGAGGCCACCCGCCGTGGCGGGTTAATCCGCCGTTTCGAATTTCTGATACATTTGAAACCGGGTCATTTCGAGGACCTCATCTCTTGCGTACCAAAATCCCATGGAAAGCAGGACAATAATCCCCCAAATGGTCCAATCCCACCAATATTTCGTGGATATTGGAAGAAGGCAGATTACGATAAGCGCCAAAAATACTGCAACGACCGAACTGGCAGACACCATGCATACCGAAAACACACGAGTCAACCACTCATGGATTCCATGGCGGTGTCTATATAAAATATCATGATCAAAGGTAACGGCAATATACCGCATTATGCGCACCGTATTGCATCCCCATTTCTTATCTAGTGCCATAGAGCGAATATGGTTATTGAGCACAGAATCAAAATGTGGCAGGACGAGATCGAAATCGGCCTTGGTAATGTCCGCTTCATAGTTCTTTCCAAAAAGCCAAAATAGGATTCTTAGGAGAAAGACAGTTACAGTATTGATTAGAAACCCAACCGGTAGCGTCGCAGCAGCCAATAGCCCTGCTATGGCGGCAATTGTACTCGAAGAATGTGCGTTCATCCATTCTAACGTACGTGGGGTGTCCGCGAAATATTGGGCAGATATTAGCGTGGCAAAAAAGAAGAAGGGTGCTATCAATAACCGAATTTGGCGCGTTTGATCCACGGTATTCCCCTCCTGGCTTGGTGAATTGCTTATCCTCATACGGCAGATTCTGATATTTCCATGTTGCCCTACGTTGAGGAACGAATAATATATGGCACTTGAGCCGCCTAATCAACGTTATTTTTGGGACGTGGTAAACCGATGCCCAAATTTGGAGGTTGGAGTACTCGTTTTGCTGGCAAGCCACGATCTGAGATCGCGGCCACCCACCGTATGGAATCATATCTAAAAGCCATTGACAGGAGACAAGGTGCGGACTAATTTGGGTTATCAATTTGCGCGACCTGTTTGACGATATACAAAGGAAGTTAGGAAGGACAGATAGGCAGAAATGTGAGCAAAATAGAAGATGATCCGATAGCGGAGGTACTCTATTGTCCAGCCTGTGATGAGGGTAATTTTATCGTCGTACCGTTTGTCGATTTCCTTCCGGATGTTCACTGCAAGTCATGTGGCCTATCTTTTAGAGTCGAGATCGCCAGGGTCAGAAGCAAGAAAAGCAGGGGCCATAGGGTATCTCATGACGGGTATAGGGAATTTGACATTCGCCTGATTCTCCCCAGCGGTGAGGAAGTATTCAGGCAATTTACGAGCTGGGAGTACGAGGATCACGAATTACGCGCCAAAGATATCGTAATTCTAGTTTATGGGGTATCAGGAATACACATGATCTATAATATTACAATCTCACACAGTTTCACTATCCAAAAGCCCCCGCCGCCTCTGCCGCCTGGGAAATGCTACATCGCGACTTATATATATGGTCCAGAGAGTACTGAAGTTGGAATTTTAAGATCATTTCGCGACAAGTATCTTTCGCCGCGACCGTTGTTTCGGGGGTTGGTGGCACTATATTATGATGTCAGCCCGAAAGTGATTGAAAGATTCGGCCACAGCAAAATCTTTCAAGTGACTTGTGGGTATATTATTGGAATTGCATGTAGAATAATTCGAACGCTATTCCGAGTGTAGTTGCGAATAAGCAAGGGACATACAATCATCCAATACGTCCATTTTATACGGCCCGGTGGCCCCTCCCGCCGCAGGCGGGGTGGGTTCCCGCTTTGCCGTCCCTATGTCCGCCAAATCCACACTAGTTTGATGGTGAATACGAAACCGCACCCTCTATTAGATGAAACCATCAGGTTCTATACGTCTGGGTAAAAAGCACGGCCAAACCCCCGGCCATGTACCGCCAAAAACCGTAATACTTCGTTATGACAAAACCGCGGAAAACATCAAAAATAACAAGTCGAAACCATTTCCCCGCAACCACAAGAAACTCATACCAATCCAACGAAATATTGTCGATTTTCACGCGCAAATCAGTAGAGGAATGCTATCGATTTTACTACGCGGGCATAAAGTAGGTCGGGTTCGGAATCCCGGCCGCCATGGGCGGGCGGGACGAGAAACCCGACATCCTGGAAATTGTTTTGTCTGCCGGGTGGCCCGGACGGTTCGTCCGCGTCTCAAACTGGGTGGGAAACGCGCGCAAAAACGGCATTACTTTGGTGTCACGACATGACCAAAAACATCAAAAATAACAAGTCGAAACCATTTCCCGGCAACCTCATGCCATCCATACTATTCCAGCGAATAATCGCGGTTTTTCGCGCGCAAATCAGTAGAAGAATGCCATCGATTCGGATGCCTTCGTACGGGGAGTCGGTCTGTGTATGGGGGACAAATAATCCCCTCACCCCACACCCCTCTCCCCATGGGAGAGGGGCCGGGGGTGAGGGGTCAAACCTATTCCAAACTGCCGATCGTCTTTTCCACTTCCTGCAGAATCTCGCACGATTTCACCAGCGCTTGCATCGCCGTATGATCGGGATACAACGGCCGGTCGATCTCCAGAAACGCCACATGACGGCGGATGACCTCTTTGGCCTTGTTCACCCCCACGCCGAAATGATAGTCGCGCAAATCGAGCGCCTGCGCGGCGGCCATCATCTCGATTCCCACCACGCCATAGGCATTGTCCAAAATCTGGAAATTCTTGATCGCCCCGTTCATCCCCATCGACACGAAATCCTCCTGGTCGGCCGCCGCCGGGATCGACTGAATCGACGCCGGCATCGACAGGATTCGCTGTTCGACAATCAACGTGTCGGCGGTGTACTGCGACAGCATCATCCCGGAAAACATCCCGGCCCCTTTGGTCAAAAACGGGGGGAGACCGACGCTGAGCGCCGGATTATTGAGACGATTCATCCGCCGCTCGGACAGCACGCTGACCATGGTCACCGCCGTGCCGGCCATGTCCATCGGCAAGGAAACCGGCGAGCCCTGGAAATTGGCCCCCGAAAGCTGCAAATTTTCATCGGGGAAAAAGATCGGATTGTCGCCGACCCCGTTCAGTTCGATTTCGACCTGCGACCGGGCATAGGCCAGCGCATCATGCGCCGCGCCGATTACCTGCGGCGTGGAGCGCATCGAATAGGCGTCCTGCACCTTGCACTTGATCCGCCCCTCGACCAGATCGCCTCCCGCCACCAGCTTGAGGATGGACGTGGCGCAGCGCACGGATCCCTTGAATCCGCGCACCTGATGAATCCGCAGGTTGTATGGTTTCATGTTGGCCTTGAGCGCCTCCAGCGACATGGCCGTGGCGATCTCGGCCTGCTTCAACCAGTTGTTGGCGTCGTACAAAAACAGCGCGCTCATCCCGGTGAAAAAGTTGGAGCCGTTGATCGCCGCCAGGCCGTCGCGGGCCTTGAGGCCGGGGATAGGAATACCGGCGCGCCCCAGCGCTTCTTTGCCTTCGAGCAATTCGCCCTTGTAATACGCTTTGCCTTCGCCCATCATCAGAAGCGCAATCTGCGACATGGGGGCCAGATCACCGCAAGCGCCCACCGAACCTTTCTGGCAGACGAACGGGCTGACCCCCTTGTTGAGCATATCAACGAGCGTCTGCGTGATCTCGATCCGGCAGCCGGAGTTGCCGTGGGCGTGGACGTTGATCCGCGCCGCCATGGCCGCCCGGACAAATTCGATCGGGGCTGGGTCGCCGATTCCGGCGGAATGATTATAAATCAGATACTTCTGGAAATCGCGCACCTGGTCGTCATTCAGGACGACCTCCGAAAATTCGCCGATCCCTGTGTTGACCCCGTACATGATTTCATGGGCGGCGATTTTCTTTTCCAGCATGGCGCGGCACTTGTTTATCCGTTCAACGGCCTCCGGAGCCAGTTCCACCTTCTCGCCCTGGCGGGCGATACGAACCAGCTTTTCCAGCGTCAGACCGGAACCATTCAGCACTATACTCATATCATCCTCTTTCTTCGTTCGGTACTATATCAACAAAACGCCAAACCCTCTCGTTTGGCCCGCCGGAATTTAATACTTCGGAGCGGTTTTGACAACATGCAACCGGCCAAATGTTTTCCCGCCCCGGCCGGTTTGACTCCGGAATCCGTTTGCCGTATCTTGCCGCCATGATCGACCGGGAAACGATTTTTGTTACTTTCGACACCGAAACCACGGGTTTGTCGGCGGCCGAGGGGCGGATCGTCGAAATTGCGGCGCTGAAATACGACCTGACAGGCCGAATCATAGGGCGATTTGCCGAATTGGTCAACCCGATGCAGCCGATTCCGCCTGGAGCCATGGCCGTGCATCATATCACCGATGATATGGTCGCCGGAAGCTTGCCTATGGCCGAGATCCTGCCGCGGTTCATCGATTTCATCGCCGGAGATAACGTCGTCCTGATCGCCCAGAACGCGCTGTTCGATATCGGATTCGTCAACCACGAGGCGATCCGCTGTGAGTTTGCCCTTCCCTTGAGGACGATTTTCGACCAGATCGAACTGACCAAACGGGTTTTTCCGGGTCTATCCACCTATTCGCTCGAACCCACCTGCCGGATATTCGGGCTGGTGGAAACCCAGGAACATCGGGCGATGGGCGATGCCGTGCTGGTCATGAAACTATTTTTCCATTGTCTCAACAAACTAGCCGACTGGCCGCAGCGGCTGAATATCCTCAACAACCTCTTTCGGTATAGTTTCGGTGGCCCGATGCAGGCGGCGGTCGATGCCGCGACGCTGGAGGTAATCGTTGGCGCGCTTGAGTCAGGACGGATATTGGAAATCATCTATGCCGGCGGGTCAATGAGAGGGAAGCCGCGCCGGATCATCCCCACCCTGATGTTCAACCGCGATGGCATCGAATATATCGTTGCCGATTGTCTCGTCTCAAAAACCAGCAAACAATTCCGCCTCGATCGGATTCTGGCCTGCCGGGCGGTGGAAAACGATCCGGAGGCGTGACCGGACACTGCCACTAATATACCTAACCTATTATCCGATAAATAATTGTCCCCCTGGTGCCGGGCCGTGGATGAAAACGTTCCTGATTTTCGTGGCCGCACAGGAACAATTGTCAGCTTCACCCGGTTTAAATGATCATTGACAAAGAAAGAAATGTTGACAAAATGGTCTTCGACATGTACGTTGGGGCCGACAAAAGTTGAGACGGGGCTGGTTCCGCCGCGCATATATGGCGGATTCGGTTTCAAAGGGGGACGATGTTAGAGGGATCACGTTAGGGCGCCGGACGACCGATAGACAAATTACATAGATCAGATAAGGATCAAGTCTATTCCCTCCCTCTTGGTCTTTATCGAGAAAGCCCCGTTTAGGCGGGGCTTTCGGTTTTATGGGGATCGATGATTCCCGTTCGATGTCGTCTCGGATTCGTCTAACGTCAACTCCATATAGACCGCTTCGGGCAGGGGATTCAATCGATACGGCGGGATATCGCGAAACCCCAGCGACCGATATAGCCCATGGGCTTCAACCATGCTTTTCAGCGTGTCCAGGCGCATTCGGTCGTACCCGATTTCGCGGGCGGCTGAAATTGCCGTGACCGCCAGTTTCCGGCCGAGACTCAAACCCCGATACGCCGGCCGGACATAGAGCCGCTTAATCTCGCACACGCCGGGTTCGATCTTGTGCACGGCGACGCACCCGACCGGAATACCATCGATCTTGGCCAAATACAAGCGCCCATCCGGGGAGGCATAATCCCCCGGTAGGGCAGCCAACTCGGACTCGAAACTCTGAAAGCAAAGACTGAAACCGAGCGAGTCGGCATATTCGAGAAACAACTGCCTAATCGTTTCGATCTCCGGCCCGTCCGCAACCATCTTGATTATTACTGAACCCTGGGTGTCCACATCCGGTTTTACGGCGAAACGGCGGTGAAGTTCCGGCGACGGGAAATGCCCCGGTCCGATTGAGCTTGACAAAAACCATGAGGAAATGATTAATTGCCCATCCGAGTTCAGAAAACCCCCGCATCACAGGCCATCGCCGGTTGGCAGGGGAGAGCATGTAAAATGAGCAGGCTATGTCGAGAGTGATATGTTAGATCTGTTGGCGCAAAATAAATTGCTGCTGTTGTTCGTCGTTATCGGACTGGGATATCTGATCGGGAATATCAACCTCTTCGGCTTCAAGCTGGGCGTAGCCGCCGTGTTGTTCGTCGGGATTGCCCTCGGCGCCATCGACAGCC